>NZ_JAIWNS010000224.1 GCF_020216685.1 Methanospirillum hungatei
ATTAGAGCGGTTCTTCCCCTCCTCAATTTTAAAACAGACCTCATATGCTAGGGCATTGACAAGCCAGGGCTGGCCCCGGGTCAGGTTCCAGACTGAGGCAAGGGCTTCATCTTCAAAAAGCTGCCCGGTCTCTTTGGTATGTTCAAGGAGAAGTGTTCTTGTCTCATCTTCGGTGAAATTTCCAAGCCGTAAAGATTCTGCTTTTATATTAAATGCACTTCCACCGGTAATGATTGATTTGTCTTTATCAGAATGAATACGATAGTCACGAACATCACGGACTCCGCAGAGGATGATGGATGATGGAAAATGAAGTGGGCGGGTATCATACCCGGACCGAATCTGCCTGAGAACAGAAATTAATGTATCACCCACAAGGGCATCGATCTCATCTATCATCAGGATAAGTGGTTTATCAAGTCTGTTAGATAATCTGGTAAAAAAGGTTGTCATGGCACCAAACGGGCCATTATCAAGAATTATCTGCTCAAGTTCTCCAGATGAGATACGATTTGGAAATTGAATCTCCATTCTCTGGAGCATCCCATACAGGATAGCCCGCATTGCTAACGTGACATCTTCCCTGGCAGCCTGGCCTGCTTCAACATTTGTATAGAGTGCATAATATCGCCCGTCTTTATTGAAGTATTCAGCACATGCAAGCAGACAGGAGGTCTTCCCACTTTGCCTTGGCGCATGGAGAACAAAATACTTCTCCTGGCTAATGAGAGTAAGTATTTCTGGAAGATTAAACCGGCTAAGAGGTGGGAGACAATAATGTTTCTCACAATCTACCGGTCCGGCGGTATTAAAGAACCTCATCATATATATCTATACGCTGATACCAGAAAACTTCTCCCTGAGATTTACTCGTATTATCCTGAAAAGGAAATTCAGACGATTTTCCCCCTTTTCCCTCTCGCATTCTTGTTTTTGGTTTTCAATGTCCCCCACAGGTATATGTTGGATAAAAGATCACCAGTTTTCTGATCGAATAATTGCTGATTGAGGATATCATCTCCATAAAATTGATAAATGGCTGGTTTCGGACAGATATCGATGATCTCCCAAACAAATCTCTCCGGACATTTATTCAGATCGGCAGGATCAACAAGACGGGTAGCTTCGTTCTATCAAAGGAGCGTTCATCTAACCCCATATATTCAGGGATTGTTGAAAAAAATGAGGATTATCTGATTAGTTTTATTCAAGAAGAATATCCCAGGCCTGGTCGCGGTATGCTTCCATGACATAGGGGATACCTGAAACTTCTGCTGCTTCGGGAGTAAGGGCCATCAGATCATTTCTGCTCACAGATTTCAGGGAGAAGTTTCTGCTGCCGGCCATGATCTGCTGCATTCCGGTTCTGAATTTCTGTGTATAGGTGTAGATACCAATGGCACCGACTGGAATCTCGCTCAGACGGTTTCCATACTTCTCTTTCAGGGTCTCGTACGTAACGAAGAGTTCAGGGATGGTAGATCCATACTTGGAGACGGTCTTTGGAAGTTCTCCATCCTTGATCCACTTCTCAATATTCTTTCCGACCATTCCCGGGATCATGAGGGCACGACCCATACAAACAGCCTTAAAGTACGGAGCACCCATGGCAAGGGCCTTGAATGCATTTGCTTCATCGGCAAATCCACCGGCGATGGCAAGATCTGGAACACGCATTCCCTTCTTCTTTAATGCCTCTGCCATCTGGTAGGCAAGGGACTGGATATAGAAGGTCGGAATACCCCACTCATTCATCATGGGCCAGGGGCTCATACCAGTTCCACCAGGAGCTCCGTCGATTGTGAGCAGATCAATCTTTGCTTCTGATGACCAGCGGATGGCCATTGCAAGCTCTTTCATGGAGTATGCACCGGTCTTCAGGGTAACACGCTTAAAGCCGATACCACGCAGACGGTCTACTTCCTCCAGGAAGCCTTCCTTTGATACAAAACCAAGTCTTGAGTGACGCTCAAACTCCTTGATTGCCCCGTCCTTGAATGCGGCAATGTTGTCAGCTCTGGTCGGGTCTGGAAGAACGATATATCCACGTTTCTTCAGTTCTTGGGCTCGTTCGAGGTTTTTAACCTTGATCTCTCCACCAATACACTTGGCACCCTGTCCCCATTTCAGTTCAATGGTCTCAAGGTTGTGTTTGGAAGCGACGTACTCTGCAGTACCAAGACGGGTGTCTTCCACGTTCATCTGAACGAGAAGTTCTCCATATCCCTCGTGGAACTTTTTGTAGGTGTTGATTCTGCGGTCCATCTCTGGTGATGAGACAACCTTCCCGTCTGATCCGAGCTTGAGTTCAGGATCGACTCCACAGACATTCTCACCACAGACAAGGGTGATCCCGGAAATTGCTGCTCCAACGGCAAAGTGCTCCCAGTTGATTCGTGCAATATCAGTAGAGCCCAGTGCACCGGTGAAGATGGGTACGCGCATCTTTACTTTGATGTCCCAGCCGTAATCAGTTTCAGTGTTGACATCATCAAAAACAGCTGTATCCGGATTTGCTGCAACGCCATCCGGAAGCCCGTTTGCTCCGCAAGCGTACCCGTGGATGTTCAGATGTGAGTAATCAATCGGGTAGTTCTTGTCTGCCCCTGCAGTGACCTCACCAAAAGGCCCGGGATACAGAACTTCTCTTCCCCGAAATGATGCAAGCCATACATCACAGGCACCTTTACACCCGTCCACACAACGGGAACACATGCCAGACATCGGAACAACATCGCGTGAGCGATTTACAGTCCCGACCGCCTCATTGGAATTAGGACGTTTAAGATTCATGGTAACTTCTCCCTGAGCACAGACATCTATCTGTACCGGATGAGATGGTCCGGTAATATCCGAACATGTTATCTTTCTTTGTGAACCGTATAATCCCTTTCCTTCCGTCACTCTTAAAATATATTTGGAAAGTCTTTAAGTGAGAAGTAAGAAGGAAGTAGATTATCAGAGAAAACCCCACCTACCTGCATCTTAAAATATATACACGTCTAATCACCACACATGCCCCCAAAGGTAAAAGGAACTGCTGCTCCTGTAGGTAGTATGAATCCAAAAGTCGAAAAAGCGCTGAATGAACAGATAAATGCAGAACTCTACTCCGCATATCTATATCTCTCGATGTCTTCCTGGTTTGACTCAGTCGGACTTCGTGGATTTGCCAACTGGGAACGGGTTCAGGCCATGGAAGAACGGGATCATGCGTTAAAGATCTTTGATTATGTCCTGGCCCGCGGTGGTCGTGCAGTAATGCAGCAAATTGAAGCCCCGGAGACTGAGTGGAAGGATGCAAAAGATGCCTTTGAGACACAGATGGCTCACGAACTAAAAGTAACCAGTCTTATCAACAACCTAGTGAATTTGTCTATGACTGAAAAAGATCATGCGACTGTGAATTTTTTACAGTGGTTTGTAAATGAGCAGGTTGAGGAAGAAGAGAACGCACGGACAATCCTGGATCAACTTAACATGATCAGCCAGGAGAAAGGTGTCGGCCTCCTTTATATGCTGGATAAAGAACTTGGTACAAGAGTCTACACACCACCAGTTACATCCTCCTCCTGAAAATATTTTCCCATTTTTATTTCCTGATTCAGGCCACCTCAATAGGGGCATCTGGATCAAACGGGTTTGTTCTGACCGCAAGAGAATACAGGTATGGATAGTTCCGGTTCAGATATCCCATGTAATGAACCCACTCATACGCGAGTGCCCGATATACTCTGCTGATATCGCCTGCAAGATGTGCCTGATCTGATGCGGATAGGCAGCCAATATCTTCACGATGACCAAGTTCCGCCGTAAGGTGAAATGCTGCCTGGAGGAGCGCAGTAAAGCTCTGATGCTCAAGCATGACCGGGTTTTCCATGAGTCTTAACAGAAAATTGCGTTTTTCTTGTAAAAATTTCTGAATGTCCTTAAGATCTATCTTTTCATGTTGAACCTGAAACTGGTGAACAGATACCACTCTTTCCATCGCTTTCTCATCCGGACGTTCTTTTCCCTGGAGAACAAATGAAGACCCAAAGGCTGTTGATTCAGGATCGGCATGAATAATCTTCTTCAATAATTCATTTCCGACTTCGGTGAAAAAAATCCCGATTACCATGTTCAATTTTTCAAGCCGGGCATTTCTTGCGCGACGTGAAAGAAGCTCATTAATGACCAGCGTAACAAGCAGGACATTGATGAATAAAAACCCGAATGAGTTGAAGATGTACTCAATCGTTCCTGATATATTGTCAATCACAGTAAGTTTTGTGAGATACACGAGAGCAGAACAACTCACCAGAAAGATTCCAAGACGTGCCTGCCAGGGTATTGCAACCATGCTTATATCTTTTGTTCTTGGTGCAATACTATTTTCACAGATATAATAGGATGAGCCATCGATTGGTACTTATGCCTCGTGAACTATCTGAACGCGATATCCAACTCCTCCAGGTTCTGGCTCCTGAATTCTCCGGGGAAATCTGCAAGGGGTCAGGGACGCCCTATCGATCCCTGCTGCCTCCGGTCGCAAATCATTATGCAACAAGTGCAGAGGATTTTAAGATGCGGATTGACCGGTTAAGTGTGGATGATCTCAGATATCTCATTGATCTTGTTATGACGGGAGAAGAGAGCCTGCATTGTATTTCTCCGGATTATTATTCGGTATTGGACATGCGAATTTCTGATGTTCTTGGTGAAGATATTGCCCATAGGATACGTGGATTTTATGCAATGACGTGCGAATAATGAACCATCCATTATGGCAATATAGAAGATGATCAGAATTCTATATATGAAACGATACCAGTTTTTTTTCCTCTGCCTTACCCTGCTCATCTGTGCCACTGGAATTGTGCAGGGGTATATCATCACGATTGATACACCGAAATCTGTTATTAAGGGAAGTCCCCTTTTGGTCACCGGAACAACAACATTTCCAGAGGATTCGTACTTTGATCTGGTTCTTTTCTATTCAAAATATACAGCTGGTGAGGTTGCCAGAACACGGGTGATCGTCGATAAGACTCAGGCCTTTCGTGTAGACTTTGATACACGGCACCTTGAGCGTGGTCAATACAAGGTAGAAGTCCATAATATCGTATCAGACAATGAAATGTTTGTCGAGCGACAACTGGGTTCGTCTTCCATTGTCAGACGAATCATTCAGATTACAGATAGATCTGACGAGATTTCCATCACATCCCCAGGTACACAACCGCTCTCACAGGCGTTAACAATAAGCGGAAGGATGAGAGGAATCGGGGACGGAGTTCTTACTATCCGTGTATTCGGACCTGGTGACTATACATACGGGCCTGAACAGGTAATTACCAGAAAGGGGTTTGCTGATAATTCCGGAGATTTTTCAACAACAGTTCCGGTACCGTCCCCCGGTGAGTATCTGGCAAGCATTTCAGATAAGAACGGGTTTATCGGAGAGTATCAGTTTACCATCACCGGAGCAGAGACAAAAGAGACAGAGATCATTACTCCGGCACCAACAATAGAGACGATTGCAACAACCGTTCCTGCAACAACCATCCCCGAAACACCAGTTCTGCCTTCACCAACTAAAACACAGGCATCTTCAGGGTTCCTTGCAGGAATTCTGGGTCTCGTGTGTTTTATCCTGATTATCGGCACAAAAAGATGAGATTTAGAGGATTTCGATAGTTTCAATATTTCCAACACTATCATTTCCTGGAAACTCAGGATCAATATGCATGAGTGGCCATGCCGGGGTTGGCCAGTCCGGGGCAAATAAGCCGATAATATACTGAGGCAGTTCAGAACCATCCATCTTATCTGCTATCAGATAATCTGAAGAACCGGATATTTTATTCCAGGGAATTTGAGCGGTATATCCATCCTGACCGGTGATGTTAATTTTTGCATCTGTTTCGGGTATGATCTCCTGTGATGCAAGAAGATCAGAGATTGTAATACCACTAAAAGCTCCATTTTTCGTTTCTTTTTCCTTCTGATACTGCAGGGCCAGATCATCCCATATCTCTTTTGAGATCTTCCTGACATCCTCTGAAGATATGATCTGAAGAGTCCAGTCATCAGTCTCAGATATATCTATTGAGGAAATTTTTTTGACACCCTCTCCGGCAAGGCCAGCGGAGACATAGAGATTAGGGCCATCCTGTGCTGCGATGATAAGATATCCGTCGTTTTTCCCAATTTTCGGATACGCTATTTCAATGGCCGTATCTCCTGAAATATGAACAATGTTACCAGGCCCAAGAGTTTTACCGGTATCTGCAAGTGCCAGTACTCTCCATAACGGGGCACCTTTCAGCTCCTGACCATCTATCTGCACACTCACCCCTTTTTTCTCAACAATATTCTGAACATCAGCAGGACTGACTGAGAGTTCCCCATCAGGACCGGTGAGTATGATATGCCATTCAGCATTATCTTCAGCGATAACTCCGGTTATCAGAATACAAAGTATGAATACCATCACTGCCATTCGGACATCCATGAGATGTTATTGGACAAGGTGAGGATATACACATTTCGCTTCCTGAGCGATAAAAAAGGGAATAATTTTTTATCTTTTTCGATAGAAATCAAAAATGAGGCCGACAATTATGACCAGAACTGCCCCAATGAGAATTCCTTCTGCAACTTCGGGCAGGTCAGGAAATGGCGTTATGATTTCTTCCACCCACTGGGTGGGAACCGCTATTGGAGCATTCGTTGGAGCGGGTATCTCCATCATCCGATCCACCGCATAAGAGGCGATATTGGACTCCATCTTCAGGGCACTGCCTGCCGGTGCAGAATAATAAAGCGGAGCGGCCTTATGAGAATGGAACAGAGAAAATGAGGTAAGCAGAGCTGCAAGTGCCAGGGGAATTGAAAGCAGTGTTGCACATCGTGCCAGTACCGGTTTTAAATCAAATGATTTCGGCGATACAATAAGAACCTGATCAATAAGCCGGTACACTTCCATCTCACGGCCTTTTACACTATATCTGGTTCTGCTAACCTCAATAAGACCAGCAGATGCAAGATTTTCCAGATGATACATGACCGTTGAGACAGGAGTTTCAAGTTCCTCTGACAGCATCATGGCAGTGACTTCACGCCCGGCCATGGATGAGAGGATCTTCCCGGCGGTCTCACTCGCTATGGCCTTTCCAATAAGCCGTGCCTGCTCATCATCCGGAGAGAGCAGGCGGACTTTTTGTGCACTGTCTATTTCAGGTTCTTCAGACATGAAGGGCGTTTTTTATAAAATTCTCACCTGCAGCAAGAGCATCATCAATTTTGGAGACGTCAGGACCGCCACCCTGGGCCAGTGTCGGTTTTCCTCCTCCTTTACCACCAAGAACAGCGCAGACTGCTGCA
>NZ_JAIWNS010000225.1 GCF_020216685.1 Methanospirillum hungatei
TTTACATCGGATGCCTGCAGCTTCGGGAAACGCTCATGCAAAAAGGCCAGCCGGTCTGTTTCCCCGTCCCGTCCGAAGTGGGAACCAGAACTCTGTCTTTTCAGGGCTTGTATGATGTATCTCTGTCGCTCAGAATGGAAGAGCCGGTCATCGGAAATGATACGAATGCAGCAGAGAAAGACCTCGTAATCATCACCGGAGCAAACAGGGGAGGAAAATCAACCTTTCTCAGAAGTATCGGACAGGCAGAGCTTATGATACAGTGCGGATGTGTGGTTCCAGCGGTATCGTACTCATCTGATGTATGTGCCGGATTATTCACCCATTTTAAACGGGAAGAAGACCACTGCATGAAGAGTGGAAAGTTTGATGAGGAACTTGGCAGGATGAGCAGGATTATTGACGGCATGAGGCCCAATAGCCTGATTTTATTGAATGAATCATTTGCCGCTACCAATGAGAGAGAAGGATCAGAGATCTCAAAACAGATCGTCAATGCTCTCCTGGATAACCGGATAAAAGTCATTTGTGTCACTCATCTGTACGAATTTGCACGAACGCTCTATGAAGAGGGGAGAGAAAATGCACTGTTCCTCAGGGCTGAACGAAAAGCGGATGGAGAACGAACCTATAAAGTGAGAGAAGGAATACCTCTGCAGACCAGTTATGGAGAAGATCTGTATAACAGGATTTTTTTAGAGGCCAGTAACACCGAATAGCAAACATGAGGATGTGGGAATGTCCTGAAGGGACAAGAGCATGTAGTTTCAAGACCATACGATGATCAGATCCGGTGGGAAGTGGTATACTCACTCACGCTTTTTCAGACCTGCTTTGATGAGATTATTGTTTGATTATGAATACTTTTGCCATATCCTCATATAGGATTATATCCATACTAAGATGAGCAGATCGCACCTTCATCTGACTGCCGGTGATGAGGTCCACCGAAAACCGCCAGCTGCTAATGACTTCTACCGGAAGGCGTATGTTATCCGAAGGTGAAAAAGAAAAAACGATTCGCTATATCTCTGATCGTCATTGTCCGGGTGGCGGATATTGTTTTTTTCAGCTGGATGAACCAAATCTGTCTGATACCTGGTATGCCCTGGGCTGCTTAATGACCCAGCAGGCAGTAAATTCAGACGAAACGACAGAGAAGTATCTTTCCCGCTTTGTTGATCAGACACAGGGGACATCAGGGTTATACCGGCTTTGGTATCTTTTCTGGTCATACCGGTATCTGACCGGAACAATCCCTGAGCAACTCATCACTCACCTGTCATCCTGCCCTGTACCGAAGATATTTTCATCAGGAACAATTGAATCTGCATCCTTATTTGAATCACTTTATTGCTATGCAGTACTCTGTAAGGAGGCAGGCATACCTTATTCCGAATCAGAGAAGAGAAAGATTCAGGAGGACGTGCAGCGGTGGCAGCACCCTTCCGGGGGGTTTGGTCGTGATAAGGCAACCCTTATTGAGACAAGGCATGCGGTAGCGATTCTGCATGCATTCGATATTGAGACTGATACAGAGAGGATCTATTCATTTCTTACCAGTTGTATCGATGAACAATCAGGATTTGTAAATGTTCCCTCCTCTCATCCCGGATATCTTGAACATCTGGATGCCGGAATCGCTCTTGCCGGATTACTCAACCGTCCGGTTCCAAACCGCACCCAATGCCTCCTGTACCTGGATAAGTGCAGAAATGCAAATGGAGGATATGCACGATCCGGATTTGGAGGGAATTCCACACTTGAATATACCTGGTATGCAATCCGGAGTCTGTGCGGGTTGTATAACAAACCAGGCTGGAACTGGTGACATGATTTGTTTTAAATGTAATACAGGACGCGTTGTGATAGGTACATGACACCACAGTATTGTTCTTCATGCTGGCATGAAATCGAGGGAGAGGCATCATTCTGCCCGAATTGTAAGAGTACTCATCTTTGTTCAGAAGAGATGCTTGCAGGGACACTCATGACATGTCTTTCTCACCCGGTCCGGGAGTACCGGCTCATCGCTGTTGAGTCTCTTGGAAATATCCGGTATGAACCGGCGCAGCCATATCTTACCTCCATCGTTCAGTCAGAGCAGGATACGGAGATGAGAGATGCAGCAGTGGAGTCTATAAAAAAGATACACCTGTACTGGCAAAACAGTGATCAGGAGACCCGTACGGTCTTTTATGAAAAGTCAGATATGTCAGAGCATACCTTTCGGTGAACAGGGAAGATGTCAATACACCCATAATACATACATATATGGCATACTGGTGATGGAGTTCACCACAACCGCCGTCCGGGCTGATAACTCCTATTGGATGTATCGAATCGGCGACACAGCCATCATTACAGAAGTGGAGAAACTACATGCACAAAGACGGACACGATACAGGCTCCCTGCTTACACGTGACTATGAACTCCTGCAATCACTTGGTCCTGATTATGCATCATACAAGGAACAATTATCCGGTCTTATCTCCCGACTGGAAAGCGGGCGTTTTCATCTTGCTATCCTGGGACAGTTCAAACGGGGGAAGAGCACCTTTTTAAACGCCCTTCTAGGTGATGCAGTTCTCCCAAGTTCAGTCATCCCCCTGACAGCAGTTCCAACCCTTATTACGTATAATCAGGAAAAAACTGTCAGAGTAAAGTATATTGACGGGAAGGATGATGCAATTTTTACCTCAGATAACACGACCCTCATTAGGAAGTTTATTGAGACCTATGTATCTGAAGAGTCAAATCCAAAGAACAGACTGCAGGTACTCCAGGTAGAACTGACCTGGCCGGCAGAGATACTGGCAAAAGGGGTCGTGCTCATCGATACCCCTGGTGTTGGTTCAACCCATAAGCATAACACCGAAATGACGGTAAATTTCCTCTCCCAGTGCGATGCTGCGCTGTTTCTGGTCTCATCTGATCCGCCGATCACCGAGATAGAACTTGAATTCCTTCATCAGATAACGGATGCAATTCCCCGGATCTTTTTCCTCCTGAATAAGATAGATTATCTGAACGAGGAAGACATATCCGTTGTCAGTGAGTTTATCCAAAAAACGCTTGTTGAAAAAGGCCGGATTTCCGGAGAAGTTCAGATATACCCGGTCTCTGCAAAACAGGGTCTTACTGCTCAGATAGAGAAGGATCCGGACCTCTGGGAGAGAAGCGGGCTTTCTGAAGTCTCTGACCATCTGGTTTCTTTCCTTGCTGAAGAGAAGACATCTGTTCTCGCAACGGCAATCCGGAAAAAAGCCGCGGTGGTTATTCGGGATGTGATGATGAGAAAGGCTCTCGAGGTCAGATCCTTGGAACTTCCGATGAGTGACCTGCAGCGGCAACTCGATCTCTTCAGGGCAAAGATTGATGAGGCACGCCTTCATCAGGTCAGGACAAAGGATATTCTTGCCGGTGATCAGACAAGGATTATCACCTGGCTTGAAGAGACGGTTGCAGATCTCCGGAAAAAAGCAGCGTCACATTTCACAGATAAGGCAATCGCAATTCTGGAACAGAACGGGTATAAAGCGGATGAGGTCCATGATGTGATTGCCGATGAGATTCCGGACTATTTTGAGCATGAACTTCGGATTATTTCTCATACAACCGAACAGACCGTCAGTGTCATTTTGAATGAACATCAGCGGGATGTCGATGAACTTATCCGTTCTATCAGAATGGCTGCCTCCAGTTATTTTGATATTCCCCTTCATGAGACCGGAGAGAAGAAGGTCTGGGCCCTTGAGCATGAGCCATACTGGGTTGCACGAAAGGGATGGCAGACCATGATGGGTATCCTGACTGAAGGAATAACAGGAAAATTACTTCCCCTTTCAATTCGGAAAGGAAAGATAGTCTCAGAAGTTTCTGATAATATCATGCAGCTCATCCTGCATAATTCGGAAAATATCCGGTGGGCCACTTTGCAAAATATCAATATGACCTTCCTCCGGTTCAATAGCGAATTTGAATCTGATATTGATCGGATTATCGAAGCAACCGAGGGAGCAATTGAGACTGCAATCCAATTCAGGACAGAACATGCTGAAAAGACTGCTGACCGCCTTGCTGAATGCAAAATGGTCCTTCATTATATTGAAGAACGGGAACAACTGTATCAGGGTGAGAATTCATGACACAATGTCCATGTTGCGGGTCGGAGATATTCGGGTACGAAAAACCCTATGACCGGTTAAACCGGGGAAAGGTTATCGGTGTTGCCTGTTGTCCGTGGTGCAAATGGACCGGGACTGGTGAACAGTTTCGCGATCTGGAAGATGATGACGTGAAAATTCCATATTGAACGAATACCTCATATTTTTTTTAAACTCAGGTGATGGGCCGGATATGGAGTGATGATGGTGAAATTAAGGATGGAATAGAGATCTCCACCAGAATTGTTACGATGTTTCATGAACTCATTACCTGATGCATCAGGAAAATTCAATGAAGAGTACATACCGGTATCTCTGTGAGTTGAGATATTTTATCAAAGGGTTTGGTCTATTGATGAGGCAACGAGTGCTCTGGATACCATAGCAGAGGCATCGGTTCAGAAAGCCATTGATTCCGTCTCACAGGTCACAACAACTCTTGTGATTGCCCACCGCTTAACATCCATCCGGAATGCTGATTCTATCGTTGTGTTAAAAAATGGAGTGATTATGGAGATCGGAACGCATGAAAATCTTCTGGAACGAAAACAGGAGTATTATAAGATGTATTTTGCATCACACAATGATGGAGAGCTAAATAATGAAATGTAATCACGTACCTAAATCAACCATATTCATCGAGAAAAAATTATAGAAATTTTAAAAATATTTTGAACGTATCTGAAATCCGAATTATTCAGGATTAAGAGTACTTCTTCCACTATACCTGATTGTATCAAAGCCCTGTGTCCTTATCAGACCATTCCTATGAAAAGTTGAGTCATCACTAACAAATCTTCCATCCGTTTTAACTCTTTTATCCTCCATCAGACTCCCTTCATGAAGCCATAACTGACGATTTGCCCGCCGTGCAATGATCGGATCTTCTGTGGCAATAATAATGGTAATTCCTTGATTATTCAATACTTTCAGAAGAACCAGAACCTCAAGCATCGAAGAGGTATCAATCTTTTTTAATGGTTCATCCAGGATGAGTATGGTGGGATCAGTAACCAGTGCCCGGGCGATTGAACCACGAAGTTTCATCTCTTCAGTGAGTTCTTCTGTTGGAATTTCCCAATATGACTGAGGAACTCCTGCTTTGGTAAGAGAGAATAGAATTTTTTCCTGTGAACATGACGACGGGTATTTAAAGATGAGACGATCCTGTAATATTTGCCGTAAAGACTTTTGGGGGTTTAGTCGTAATAACGGCGAAATAAGACTGATATTCTCAAGTCTGAATTTATCAAGCTCTTTCTCATCGATGGAGATGAGATCTGTATCAAGAATTCTCAAAAAACCGGATGTCGGGGTTTCCATGCAACCGATAATATTGATAAGAGTCGATTTTCCTGATCCTTTGGGCCCGATTATGGCTATAAATTCACCAGCATGAACATCAAAACTGACTGATTTTAATGCGATAACATCGCCAAATGGATACCGGTAATATTTCGTTATGTTCTTTAGTTCAACGTGTGCAGTACAACTATCTTCAAGGATTGTGCCCCTTCCTTCTGCAGATTGCAAAGTTACACCTATTATTTTTTACAGAGAAGTCATTAGCCAGTGAGGCATTTCCAAGCGGACTTCATCGCTGCAGATTACAGGTACGGTGCCAGCATAGTATACCATCGTAAACAGGATTATCCGAAATGCATTCCTGCGTGCTTATCCCGATGGTATGAGTCGTTCAATACTGTATGGAACGACAGCTAACCGCCTGATAAAGAACAGAAAACTTTCATACAGGTCAATGTGTGCATATATACCTCCTTTATGTTCTCACACAGGGGTCATTAGCTGAAAAGAGCAATTAAGGTGAACCCCATCACCTGCATACATATATTTGATGAATATGCTTAATAGGTTTTTTGCTCACCAGAATGTGAAGATAATCGATGAATGGGAATAAATGTATGGATGAGATCATACATGGACAATATTCGGAAGGTAATTCGAAAACGAGGACATCATCATCTACGGCCAAAAAGACCCCTATAACCATTTTTTCGGTTTACTCTGTTGATTATATGGATTATGGTCGGTTAAGAACCTGATTTCTTACTTTATCGGTGATTTTTTAGCATTCTTGTTATTCCTGCCCGGTATTGACCGGCCGTATTCTCATATGACTTTTCAAGAGAACCTATCATTTCTTCAGTCCAGCGAACGAAGATCCGTTTATATGCGTCAAAGCTCATCTTCAGTTCTTTTTTCATGAGTTCTTTTAATTTTGATCTGATAGTATTTTCAAGAAAACCCCGGCCCAGGAATGCAGAATAGACCGGAAGTGAGAAAGAGATATCAAGAGAACCGGTATCATATCGTGGCATATCATGAATCTTTGACCGGAGATCTACACTATCCCCGAAACCAGGTACGGGAAGGATGACAGCACTCTTTTCAAGGATGAGATCCAGCTGTGATGCAAGTTCTATAAGTTTGTCCTGCACCGGAGTTATCTCCTGGTGAACATATCCCACGATATCGTCTCTGATAAGGGACTGCATCTCCCCCTGTGCACCAGTACCATTCATGGACTGAATAACATGCTCTGTCATCATCTCCCATAATGGAGAAAGATCAGAGAAGAGATTCCTGCTCTGATGAAGGGTATAATTTCGGGTCTTTTCTATGTGAGCAGACCCATTTTGAAGTTCAGTTTCAACAGACAGGAGTTCCTGTTCACGTTCGGGTGTTAATTCTGGATCTTTCTCCTCCTCTGACAGTGCATTGGAAACCGCCTCCCATAACAGACCGATCTTTCGCTGGAGAGACCGGGTTTTCATATCCCGTGCATCTTTCACGAGCGGGAGAATCTCTGATTCAAACCAGGCATCCAGGAGATGGCGGTGAGATTTCCGGGTGCTGACCAGATGGACCGGATAATGATCATCACATCGCACCGCTATCTGTGAGGAGATATATTCGCACAGAGAACGGGCCTCCTCATCAGAGAGTAGATCTCCTTTACTTACCAGAATCTGAACAGGAATTCCTGCATTCTGAAGAGAATACACCGTCTGAATATCCTCTGCAGTCAACGTTGATCCGGCATCGATGAGCATAATACCAAGATCACAACTGGGAAGGTAGGCACGGGTGAGTGCAGCTCCGCTCGTAGCAAGAGACCCAAGTCCGGGAGTATCTGCAAATCCTACCCCTTCAAGAAGTCGGTGAGCAG
>NZ_JAIWNS010000226.1 GCF_020216685.1 Methanospirillum hungatei
GTCTGGGCCACTCATGCCAGGTCTTAACTGTCCGCTGCCAAATGCCTGGGAGAGTATCTTTCGCAATATATCTTCCATATTTTTAAAATCTTCAGGTGGGGTATCATTCATATGTAAAATTCTCACTTTAAGATAGGGTTTTATCTCATATCAAGCTCCTCAGCAAGATTTTTGTGGTCGTGAAATTTTTTTATCTGACGTTGGTATCCTGCTCCATTAAGGAAGGTTTCATTCTCATCAGTACTTTCTGGATTGACGGACCATAATCTGGCTAAAAAAGAATTTTTAGAGATTTTGTATGCAGATTCAGATCTCAGAGTATCCCAGTATGCAGGCTATGGATATTACTCCTGTATGGATGAATCGAAGAAGACCTGCACTTCATCTTTCGGTTATCATGAGATGGTATGAGAACTTCGCGCATAATCAGATATCAAAAATAGTACGGCTTATAAGGATCCTTTCGTACTTTCGAGAATACAATGAGATTTGAATCGAAATTCCTTCTGTAAAGATATTCTCTAGTACTGAAATATTCAGAGGATCCTATTTTCCTAGGTCATCATTCTTCTTGTGGATACATTCATGTAAGAGATTCTCAACTCTGCCAGTCAGTTCCTCAATACGAGTGAAATCTTTCTCTTCCCAGAATGTCATATCACGCAGTTTGCTGGCAGTGTGAATCAGATCTGACGTAAGTTCGGTTACAAGACCCGCACGTTCAAACTGTTTTAAAATATATGCTGCACGGTGGAGTATCTGTTGTTTACTCCGCGGGTACAAAAGAGCCCAGGCACCTGATTCAAAAATTTCCAGATTCTTATTATCAAGTGTCCCTTGCATATGAGTTAATATCTCTTTGAGGTATCCGGTGGTTATCCGGGGTATATCTTCTGGCCTTTTTGTCTTTGTGAACACGTCTTCAAGAAGATTCATCTTGACTTCCCTGACAAAGGCATGAATATCAGCCCCTACAAAATAATGCATCTCCCGGGCGATAGCATCATAATCGATGTTTTCATCCAAAAGAGCACCCAGGTCTTTTAAATAAATTTCCAGAATCGCCTTTCTTCCCTTCAGGTCAGGGGGTTTTATATAGATATGCTTTTCAAGCCTTCCGGGCCGAAGTAATGCTGGGTCAAGCAGATCAGGTCGGTTTGTTGCCGCCATGATAACCACCCCGGAGAGTTCTTCAACCCCGTCCATCTCGGTAAGGATCTGTGATAACACACTCTCTCCGACCCGTGAGTTTGCATGCTGCTGGCCCCGTTGCTGGACAAGTGCATCTATCTCATCAAAAAAGATGATAGACGGTGCTGATTGGCGGGCTTTTCGAAATGCCTCCCGCACCTGTTTTTCCGATTCACCAACCCATTTAGATAACAGTTCAGGCCCTTTTACCGAGATAAAGTTCATCCGGGATTTGGCAGCGACCGCCTTGGCAAGAAGGGTTTTTCCAGTCCCAGGAGGTCCGAAGAGCAGAATTCCTTTTGGTGGTTTTATCTTTAGTTTCTCAAATGCTTCCCGTCTGTGGACCGGCCATTCAATTATCTTTTCTATCTCATGCTTTTCAGCATCAAGACCCTCCACCATCTCCCAGGGAACTTCAGGAATTTCAATATATAATTCCCGCATTGCAGAGGGCTCAATCCCTTTTCTTGATTCCTGAAAGTCATGATTGGTGATCATCAATGAGTCGATAATCTCTGCAGGGACCTCCTCATCCTCCTTCATCCGGCTCATGATGCCCCGTAATGCATGCATCGCCGCTTCCTTACAATGAAGTGCTATATCAGCCCCGACAAAACCATAACTGGTCTCTGCATAGTACTCAAGATCCACGTCATCTGCAAGGGGCATGGTCCTGGTGTGGACATGATAGATTTCAAGCCTCCCTATCCGGTCCGGAATCCCTATCTCGATCTCCCGGTCAAACCTCCCGCCCCGACGAAGAGCGGGATCAATCGAGTCAGGCATATTGGTTGCAGCAATGACAACCACCTGGCCGCGGGAGGCAAGCCCATCCATCATAGTCAGGATCTGTGCGGTCACCCGTCGTTCAACTTCACCGGTGGTATCCTGCCGTTTCGTTGCAATGGAATCTATCTCATCAATAAAGATAATAGATGGCGCTTTTTGTCTGGCTTCTTCAAAAATCTCTCGGATCTTCTTCTCCGAATCCCCATAATACCTGCTCATCACTTCAGGACCGGATAATGGGATAAAATGGGCATCAACTTCACTTGCAACCGCCCGTGCAAGGAGGGTTTTTCCGGTACCGGGAGGCCCGTACAGGAGCACTCCTTTTGGTGAGTCTATACCAAGACGTTCAAATATGCGTGGGTAGCGAAGGGGGATCTCCACCATCTCTCTGATAAGGCTGATTTCTCTTGAAAGACCACCGATATCCTCATAATGGATAGATAACTCCTCACTCTTCTTCTCCTCAGTCTGGTACGGGGTATCATTCAGGATGACTTCGGTTGTAAATGTGACAACCCCGGTACCCCGGGGCTCAAGACTTGATACAATGAACGTGACGGTATTTCCAATAAGATCTATCCTGACAGTCTGGCCCTCAATCACCGGTCTTCCACGTAATTTTTTTGCAAGGAGAACCTCAGGGTTATTGAGTGATATACTGGTAACCGGTTGCAGGATTACTTTTCTGACATCATGAACTGCAACACGTCTGACAATAACCCGGTCATCAATACCACAACCGGCATTACTTCTAATCTCTCCATCAATTGCGATATCATTTCTGCCCTGAGTGGTGCTCTGAGAACTCCATGCTGCTGCAACTGCCCGCTTTCCACCAAGAATCTCGATAAATTCTCCATTTACAATGCCAAGAGCACGCATCACTGCCGGATGAATCCGTGCAAGGCCTTTCCCTGCATCCTCTTCGGCAGCACGACGGACTTCAAGTCGAATCCCTGATGTAGCAGTCATATTTTTTCCTGAGAGCACCGATAGGTAGAAGTTTCAGTTACAATAATATCCATCCTGATATCATGGTCCTGAACCGGAATGGCGGGGACCTCCTGAACTGAATAGGCAACCCCTATCTTTTTAATATGGGGATGTTCGGATAAAAAACGATCATAATATCCTGCCCCATACCCGATTCTCCCTCCTGATCTGTCAAATCCAAGCATCGGTATTATGGCACAGGTTACATGATGCGGATCTGCCGGAAGTTCAGAGTCTACAGGTTCCGGGACATGAAATGTACTTGGTTTGAGTACATCACGGGTATTGATGTATGATAAGCGAAGACCGATATCGTCTTCTTCAATAATAGGGACGATGACTTTTCGTTCTTGATGAAGGAGATGATCAATAAACCATGCAGTCTCAACTTCCGGCTCTTTCGCACAATAAACCAGAACCGTCTCACAGGGATGAATAACCTGCGAGAGAGTTGCGCAAATCTGACGACTCATCTCCTTTCTGATATCTTCAGGAATATTCCATCTCCGTTCCCGAAGATCAGACCGGATAGCTTCCTTTTGTGCCAGCATATTACGATTACCTGATATACTCCCAGATTGCAAATACCAGTTCAACGGAGATAAGTATGATAATTATCCATTCGAGAAAGTTTGAATGCTGAATTCGGACTTCATCAGAAAGCATAGAGTAATTTTCCTGAATCACATCAATCTTGCGGTTTACACTATCACTCCAGAGCTGACTTCGCAATACCTTCAGGGCAGTTGCATACACTCTGGCATAATAGACATCTTCAGTCACTTTTATGAGGTTATTTACTTTTTCGGTAATTTCAGAAACTTCTGCATGGATTTCCATCAGATCAGACATGATCTGATGATACACCCGCATCCGGCTGAGCCATGTAAGCCTGTCAGCACGTTCGATATCCTGATACATCTTCTCCATCTTATTGGAGAGTTCCTGATCATAGTACCGAAGTTCAAATACCTGTACATTTGCATATTCTATGAGATCAAACAGGTCAGTCGGGATTTCTGGATTTTTTAACAGAGCAGCGTTCCATGAAAGAATGGTGAGATCTTCTTTAGTATAACTCAAACTATTCTTCAAAATTTCCTCTCTCATCTGATGAGAGAACCGGGTTTTCTCACCAAGGAGAAGGACCGCGGGATCTATGAGTTCTTCAGGGTTATTCGTGAAATATATAATATAATCTTCATAAAACGTATCATCGATCGCGATATCAGAGATATGAGGCCGGAGTATCTCTTTCAGGGTATGTAAATAAGATGAGAAGAGATCTGATATTAACTCCTCATTGGCAAAAGAAAGCCCTATTTCTTCAAAGATTCCTTCATCCTTATCAGATGATTCATACACAAAACAAAGACTAATTGCCCCGATATCATAAATCCTCGCAGAAACCAACAGATCATACCGCACTCCGTTTATGGTAACATCAGTCGGATGCATCCGAAGGAGGAGCGGAGGTTCCTCTATCCTGATGGATTTTGGTTTTATCCTCTGAAAGTTCGCACGGGCCGTATAATAACTCCTGGCGAGGGCAGTCTCGAGAAGATTGATGTCAATCTCCTTTCCAACATCATATATTCGGAAAAAGCGAATTGCATCCATCTACCTATACTCCTTATGAAAACATTGATGAAAAATATACTGATACATACATTCGGCAAGATCTTCCTGATGGTATCAGGTACAGTTCTCCATGTTAGATCCGTTCTGATAGTTTAATATAATAATATCAGAAGAAAGAATGTATGATTGGTACACTCATCCTTATCATCCTGTGTCTGATAGTGCTGGCCGTACTCTGGCACCTCTTGCAAAATATTGTCAAATTAGTCATTAACTCCATCCTTGGGCTCCTTTTACTTGGAATCGTTAAATTCCTTAATATATTTCCCCTGTTCGGGTTTCCGGATATTGAAATAGGATGGATTGCAGTGATCGTATGTGCAATCGCAGGGATACCTGGTGCTATCCTCCTTATGATCCTTCATCTGTTTGGTCTGGCATAATCTTTTTTTTATTTTATCACAGGAATTACCAGTATCGGTGAATGAATGGTAACTCCATCGTGATTATCCGCAGTTGCTTTGAAGTACAGATACCCTTCCTTTTCAGGCAAAAATGGAATGGTAATCTCTTCAGAAGGTATAACAGGAGAAATCTCATCATAAAGATTCCAGTCAATACTGTTTGTAGAAGAGTATATCAAAAGATGCAGAGTATCAGCATCTATGCTGTCAAAACCAGACAATATAAGAGATATGGTCCCTTCTTCTAAAACCCGTGCCGGAACAGGGGCTGCATTAATAAGTATCTGACGGGGAGAAGACTCTAAAACGTCCATGACTTCGTCAGATTCCTCATCAAGTGGAGTGACCGTAAGAGGAAGCACATTTGAATATACTGTAGGTGTGGTCAGGTTCCCCTCTCTTTTCACTGCGAGCACATACATCCCTGGGGTAAATGGTGCGGGAACCATACATTCAAAGAATCCGTATCTATTTGTCAGTATTTTACTGCTGTTCTGATACTGATCCCAGACTTTCCCACCAAAATTATACCATACAAGATCCAGTGTCGATAAAAATCCTGGTTCTCCCTCCTTTTTACAATACCATCCGTAGAGGGTGATATTTTGCAAAGATTGGACAGATGTATTATCAATAAATACGTCAATCGTTTCAGAAGGGTGGACAATCCTGGGAGGGGGGTTCATCCCGGTATCAGATGGGACAAGAAATACCGTGTCAGACAGGTATTCCGGTTCATTCCTGTTCTTCTGGTAGTGAAGTGAAAAGAAGAGAGGGTCAGGGGCTGTCAGATGAAATGTGGCATTCATTGTCCCGTCTTTTCTCGTCTGATATAGTACCGGCTCTCCGGTACATGACAATCCGACTTCAGGTACAAGTGAGACTTTTGCATATGCAATCGGATTCTCTTTTATACTGACCTGTCCAGAGAACGATATATCTTGTCCGGATATAAATTCAGTTGTATTGGATGTGAGTTGTACAATAATTTCCTCTTCCTTATCGGAATCTGACGCCTTCTGATTACCAGTGCCGGGATGCCTCTCATCAGGTTCGAAAAATGTTGTACTATCAGACTGGATGCAGGTAATTTCCAGTCTCTCACTTTTCATAATGTTCGTATTTATCTCCTGATCTGGTCTGTATGTTGCCTGGTAGGAATATATTCCAGGTTCAGTCAGGATATCTGTAATCCCATATATCCCTGATTCATCGGTACTTGTATTCAGATATGTAACTTCAGAGCTGCTGTTTCTCCGTTCAATAACAATATCAGAACCTGATAACGGGCCGAAAATTCCTTTCAGAATTCCGGAAAGAACAATCTCATCACCAGGGTTTCTAAAATACTGGTCAGGTTCTATGGTCAGAGTGAGTGCTGCTCCAATGGTGTAATCCTTATCTTCACCAATTGCAAGGATCTCCTTCCATTGTTCATGAGTATATTGAGAAGCGGCACATGCATTAGAGATTGCACAGAATACCAGCACAATAAAACAAGCGATTTGGAAAAAATGTATCCCTTTCATACAGACACCAAAATATCCGGTCAGCCCAGATACCGGTACTTATTATACCGGGATTCCAGTTCTGCAATCGATTTCGGAACAAAAATATCGGATCTCTTGCTCATCTTCATTTTAATATCATGCTCTCTGTCAGGTTTCAGTCTCATGGCATTTTCATAACTCTGAATACCTTCCGTATACAGATCCTGATTTCTTAATCGTTCATCAGCAGTAAGACCGGCGGTTGGAATCGTAAGGAGGGCAAATATAACATCTCCGCGTTTTTCCCAGATGAGAGAATCTGAAGGATTTAATGCAAGAGAGTTGGTATACCGCTCAAGAGCCTGAATATATCTGCTTTGATCAAGTGCGGCATCCCCGGCATAAGCAAAATTAATGGCAGTTTTTGGAGTTATCTGATCTATCTGACGGTACGTCTGATTTGATTCATCATTCCTATAGAGCGCTTTTGTTATCCGTGCTTTACGGAGTAAATAATCTATACTTTCAGGATCACGGGCTATTGCCTCGTCAAGTGCGGTAACGGTCTCTTCCAGTTTTCCAATCCTGTGAAGATATATCGCCTTTTTACCATAGTACTCTGCGACATCAGGATACCGGTAT
>NZ_JAIWNS010000227.1 GCF_020216685.1 Methanospirillum hungatei
CATTTCCCCTGATGGTGATATCGCCATTCCGTGAATAAAAAAAGCCATTCTGACCAAGGGCAGGAAAGGGATTTCTTCCTTTCACGTCTGCTCCTTTGAGGACGACGGTCTTGATGGCATCGGTCTTGTCTGCGATGTCAAGAAAGAGCTCATAGGCGATCATCTCAAACCACCGCCCCTCAGCTGATCGCATATAGGATATCTCGTCAGAAAAGAGATTTTTCTTCTCAAGTCGCGAGAGATGCCGGAGTGCCCGTTGAGCATGTTCTCTTCGCGGCTGACATAATTTATAATGAGATTCTATCCATTGTGCGAGATCATCCATTATTCCCTGACACTATCCTCCATATTCTGTTTTATATGGTATTGTACTAAAAATCATCCTGATTATTTTTCTCCGGTAGGGGAGACGGACAATTCCTTTAAAACTACACCATGATGACAGATATAAGTTATTCCCGCGCAGCACCTGATTTTTAAGATCCGGTATCATGAGCATGGATATCCCTTTCTCATCGGTATTATGCACGAGTAATCATGAAAAAACTGGGCAATATTTATAAGGTAAAACATCCTTCTAATAGTGCTACAGATCAGTGACTAACGGGGTTCGTAGCTCAGTTAGGCAGAGCGCCTGGCTTTTAACCAGGTGGTCGGGGGTTCAAATCCCCTCGAGCCCGCTCCACGACAGTTGTGGTCTTTTGTGCAGACTTTTTACCGAAACGCGTTTCCAGGGGGTATGGCGTGTCCGCCGAGCTGAACGTACTGAAACATGAGATGGTACCAGAACACAGTATCATGAGCGAGGAAGATGTAAAAAATCTTTATGCTCGATACCAGATCGGACCCGAGCAATTGCCGAAGATTTATCATGATGATCCGGCAGTATTGTCAATAGGGGCCAGAATTAGTGACGTAATTAAAATCGTCCGAAAAAGTATGACTGCCGGCCGTGCAGAATCGTATCGTCTGGTAGTAAGACGACCCAAAAAATAACCTTCCGGGGCTGATCTGTTGATTGATTTAAGTATACTTTCTCAGGCTTACTTTTCCCGTGAACATGTTGCCCGTCACCAGCTGGACTCATACAATCATTTTCTTCTCAACAATCTCCAGAAGGTCGTTGATGAGCAGCGGGTAATTGAGACGGATATTGAAACACGGGGGAAAGGGAATGAACCGGTCTCTGTTGAACTTGGAGATCTGAAAATTTTAAAACCACTGGTCCGTGAAGCTGATGGTTCCCAGTCAGAACTCTATCCTGGTGAGGCACGGCTGCGAAACATCACCTATGCAGCACCGATTCAGCTTGACCTGACTCTTATTCAGGGAGGAGTCAGACATGAGCCGGTGACTGCAACCATCGGACAATTACCGATCATGGTGGGCTCAGTTGCCTGCAACCTGTATGGCATGACAGATGAGGAGCGGACTTCTCATGGAGAGGATCCCCTTGATCCGGGTGGCTATTTTATCGTGAACGGTACTGAGCGGGTGCTCATGACACTTGAAGATCTTGCCTCAAATAAGATCATGACCGAATATACCGAGCGTTATAATGAGCGTATCTACGTTGCCAAGGTGTTCTCCCAGTTCCGCGGATACCGTGCCCTGGTCGTAGTAGAGCGGAACCGTAAAAACCTGCTTGAAGTAACCTTCCCGTCGGTTGCCGGTCATCTCAGGTTTGTTGATATGATGCGGGCTCTTGGTATGACCAGTGATGCTGATGTCGTCCGTGCGGTCTCAACCGATGAAGAGATCCTCACGTTCATGATGCAGAATCTTGAGGAGAGTGAATGTGAGACGGTTGAATGCGGTGTCATGTATGTCGGAAAGAAACTGGCACCAAACCAGACCCGTGATTATCAGCGCAAACGTGCGGAGTTTGTTCTTGATAATTATCTTCTGCCTCACCTCAATTACCTGATGCCCCGGACAGTGAACGAAGAGGATGAAGAGTGTATGAAGATTGTGCATTCTGTCCGGCTTGCAAAGGCCCATTTCCTTGGCCGGATGGCAGAGGCATGTTTTGATCTGGTTCTTGACCGGCGGCGTATCGATGATAAGGATCATTATGCAAACAAGAGGCTCAAACTGGCTGGTGACTTAATGGAAGACCTCTTCCGTATCTCTCTGAACCGGCTGACCCGTGATGTAAAATATCAGCTGGAACGTGCCAGCATGAGACATCGTGACCTCTCGATCGCCACCGCAGTCCGTGCAGACGTGCTGACTGAGCGTCTCCTCCATCCGCTTGCAACCGGTAACTGGGTCGGAGGAAGAACTGGTGTGTCACAGCTGCTTGACCGTGTTGATCACATGAGTGTCCTTTCACACTTACGCAGAGTCATTTCTCCGCTCTCCCGTTCCCAACCGCACTTCGAGGCCCGTGATCTTCACCCGACCCAATGGGGTCGTATCTGTCCAAGTGAAACTCCTGAAGGACCAAATTGTGGTCTGGTGAAAAACTTTGCCCAGATGGTGGAGATCAGTAAAGGCGTCCATTCAGATGAAGAGATTATTCGGATGCTCTATGGTATGGGTGTAGAGAGGATAGGAGTTGAGATCTGATGATTACCACACAGTCAAGAGTGTTCGTTGACGGGGCACTTATCGGTCTGGTAGATGATCCGAAAGCTCTTGTAACTCAGATTCGTGCCTTGAGGAGGCAGGGTGTCATATCTACCGAGGTAAACTGCTCGTACAAGGAGTTTAACGGCGATATTATCATTCATACCGATCGCGGGCGGGCACGGCGACCTCTTATTGTCCTTGAAAATGGCGTCCCGACTATTCCTGAAGAGGAAATTCAAAAACTGAAAAACAAAGAGATAGAGTTTGTTGATCTGATTAAAAAGGGATATATTGAGCTGATTGATGCAGAAGAGGAAGAGGATCTGAATATTGCAATCAAGCCGGAGAATATTACTCCTGAACACACTCATCTTGAGGTAGATCCCTCTCTCATACTCGGTATCGGGGCAGCACATGTACCATTCCCTGAGCACAATGCATCTCCCCGTGTTACCATGGGTGCAGGAATGGTCAAGCAGGCACTCGGATTTGGCTGTGCAAATATGAAGCTCCGGCCTGATACCCGTGGTCACCTGCTCCACTATGTTCAAAAACCCTTGGTATATACGCAGACCTCTGATGTTATCGGTTCAGATGACCGGGCTGCAGGTCAGAACTTTGTTGTTGCCATCCTCTCCTATGAAGGTTATAACATTGAAGATGCCCTGATCTTCAACAAGGCATCAATCGATCGTGGTGTCGGACGTTCACACTTTTTCAGAACATATGAGGGAGAAGAACGCCGGTATCCTGGTGGTCAGATTGACCGCATTGAGGTCCCTGACGAAGACGTGACCGGGGCACATGGCTCTGATTACTACGCCAACCTTGACGATGATGGAATCATCAATCCAGAAACCATCGTTAAAGAGAAGGATGTCATCATCGGTAAGACCTCACCACCGCGTTTCCTTGAAGAACCAACGTCTGAGCTGATTACCGTAGAAAAGCGCCGTGATACCTCTGTGACCATGCGTTCCAACGAGCATGGTATTGTTGATACCGTTATTCTGACCGAAGGAGAGAACAACTCCAAACTGGTCAAGGTCAGAACCCGTGATCTCCGTATTCCGGAAGTCGGGGACAAATTCGCATCACGACATGGGCAGAAAGGAGTCGTAGGGCTTATCACTCCAAGTGTTGACATGCCGTTCACCGCGGGCGGTCTGACTCCTGATCTGGTCAT
The DNA here is from genome assembly GCF_020216685.1 of Methanospirillum hungatei. Taxonomy (GTDB): domain Archaea; phylum Halobacteriota; class Methanomicrobia; order Methanomicrobiales; family Methanospirillaceae; genus Methanospirillum; species Methanospirillum hungatei_B. The sequence continues at coordinate 3,761 of NZ_JAIWNS010000227.1, forward strand.
TAATCCTCATGCAATTCCGTCACGAATGACTATCGGTCACATGCTTGAGATGCTTGGTGGGAAGGTCGGCTCCCTTGAAGGACGTCGTATTGCGAGTACGGCATTCTCCGGAGAACGTGAAGAGGATCTTCGTGCCTCCCTGAAAAAGTTCGGGTTCTCACACACCGGTCGTGAAGCCATGTGGGACGGTATCACCGGAAGACGATTCCTTGCAGATATCTATGTCGGTGTCATCTATTACCAGAAACTCTATCATATGGTCTCATCCAAGATGCATGCCCGTTCCAGGGGTCCGGTGCAGGTTCTGACCAGACAGCCGACTGAAGGTCGTGCCCGTGAAGGAGGTCTGCGTTTCGGAGAGATGGAGCGTGATGTCATGATCGGTCATGGAGCAGCCATGGCCCTGAAGGAGCGTCTGCTTGAAGAGTCTGACAAGGTCACCGAGTATGTATGTGCCCGGTGTGGTATGGTTGCCATGCTGGACCGGAAACAGAATATTACCCGATGTCTCAATTGTGGCAGCGAGACTGATATCTACCCGGTTGAGATGTCGTATGCATTCAAATTACTCCTTGATGAGATGAAGAGTATGACCATTGCTCCCCGTCTCAACCTCGAGGATGTTGTATAAGGAGGAGAGAAGCAATGCCAAGTCCTAAACGGATCGGGAAGATCGAGTTTGGTCTCCTCTCCCCGAAAGAGATCCGACAGATGAGTGTCAGAAAGATCATCTGGGCGGATACCTACGACGATGACGGGTTCCCCTATCCCCAGGGTCTGATGGATCTGCATCTGGGTGTGATTGATCCTGGTCTCCGGTGCAAGACCTGCAGTCAGAAAGCAGGTGAATGTCCCGGACACTTTGGTCACATCGAGCTGGCAAAGCCGGTCATCCATGTCGGGTATACACGACTAATCAGAAAACTGCTTCGTGTCACCTGCAGGGAGTGTGGCCGTCTCCTTCTGTCTGATGAAGAGATCGAGAAGATCATCGGACCAGAAGAAGAGATGGGAAGTGACTCGGTCAGTGAGAAGGATGTGAAGAAGGAGCGTATCTGTCCGCACTGTGGTGAGCAGCAGCTGAAGATAAACTTTGAAAAGCCAACCACATTTGCCGAGATCACGACCGATGAACGGGGCAAAAAAGTAGAGAATAAACTTACCCCGGCAGATATCAGAGCACGTCTTGAAAAGATACCTGATGATGACCTGCAGAAACTGGGAATCATAGGCAGCGTTGCACGTCCTGAATGGACTATCATGACCGTGCTTCCTGTCCCACCGGTCACCATGCGGCCATCCATTATTCTTGAGAATGGTCAGCGTTCAGAGGATGACCTGACGCATAAACTGGTTGATATCATCAGGATTAATCAGCGGTTTAAGGAAAACCAGGATGCAGGAGCACCGCAGCTGATCATTGAAGATCTCTGGGAACTTCTCCAGTACCATGTGACAACCTATATCGATAACGAGGTCGCTGGTTGTCCGCCTGCTCGTCATCGGTCAGGTCGTCCGCTCAAGACTCTCTCCCAGCGTCTGAAAGGAAAAGACGGGCGTTTCAGAGGAAGTTTATCTGGTAAGCGTGTGAACTTCTCGTCCCGTACCGTTATCTCTCCGGATCCAAACCTCTCGGTCAATGAAGTGGGTATCCCCCAGAAGATTGCGAATGAGATGACCATTCCTGTTCAGGTAACGGCTTTTAATATTGATGAACTCCGCCGGATTGTCAGGGTCGGACCAGATCGGCCAAACCTCAAATCCCCCTGCGGTGCAAACTATGTCATCAGGCCAGACAAGCGTCGTATCCGTCTGGTAAAAGGAACCGGGGCAGATGACGGGAACCTTGACTTTGTTGCCGATCAGATAGACGTCGGATGGATTGTCGAGCGTCATCTCCGTGATGGTGATATTGTGCTCTTTAACCGACAGCCGTCCCTTCACCGGATGTCAATCATGGCCCACTGGGTAAGGCTTATGGATGGCAAGACATTCCGTCTGAACCCGGCAGTCTGTCCTCCCTATAACGCGGATTTTGATGGGGATGAGATGAACCTGCACATCCCGCAGACCGAAGAGGCCCGGGTTGAAGCAGCCATGCTCGCAGCTGTGCAGGAGAATATTCTCTCACCCCGTTTTGGCGGACCGATCATCGGAGGTATCCACGACCACATCTCCGGTATCTTCCTTCTGACTCATACACTCCGGTGGTTTACCAAGGAAGAGACCATTGATCTGCTCAAAAATAACAGGATTGATCGTCTCGGTGAACCAGGGAAAGTAGAGGATGGCGTGAAATACTGGTCCAACAAGCAGATATTCTCAAAGATTCTCCCTGCAGATCTGAACATGGTCTTTCGTGCATCCTCCTGTAAGGGCTGTGATGAATGCCAGCGGGTTGATTGTGAACGTGATGCATATGTGCAGATCATCGATGGTGAGTTAATATCCGGTGTTATCGATAAAAAAGCGGTTGGTGCATTCGATGGTGCAATTCTCCACCGCATTATCAGACAGTATGGATATGAACGGGCTGCACGCTTCATCGATGACATGACCCGTCTTTCGATTCGGGCAATTATGCATGACGGGTTTACCTTTGCTATCGATGACGAAGACCTCTCCAAGAGCGATTATGGCCAGATCCGTGAGGTTCTTGAACGTGCCGCCCAGGATGTGGAGCGTCGTATCCAGATCTTTGAGGATGGCCAGCTCGAACCCATGCCTGGCAGAACTCCGGAAGAGACCCTTGAGATGCAGATCATGCAGGTACTTGGAAAAGCTCGTGATAATACGGGAGAGATTGCAGGCAGACACCTTGGTCTGTCAAATTCTGCCGTGGTAATGGCGGTCTCCGGAGCCAGAGGTTCCATGCTGAACCTGACCCAGATGGCCGGTTGTGTCGGTCAGCAGGCGGTTCGTGGTGAGCGTATCATGCGAGGATACGAGGACCGGACTCTTCCCCATTTCAAGAAACATGACCGGGGAGCAATGGCTCACGGGTTTGTCATGAACAGTTACAAATCAGGTCTGAACCCGACTGAATTCTTCTTCCATGCAATTGGAGGTCGTGAAGGTCTGGTGGATACTGCGGTCCGAACATCCCAGTCTGGTTATCTTCAGCGGAGGATGATTAACGCTCTGCAGGACCTGAAAGTAGCCTATGATATGACCGTCAGAACAACCGGAGGCAGAATTATCCAGTTCGAATATGGTGAGGATTCTACCGATCCGATGAAGAGTTCATTTGGTGAACCGGTGGATGTCGAAGGAATTGTGAGTAATGTCCTTAAGGAGGAGATCTGATGGAAGAGTTGAAGATCCCCTCAGAAGCCGCAGCAGCAGTTCTCCGGTACTTTGAAGAGCATAAAGTCAAGAAGAAATTCCCTG
>NZ_JAIWNS010000035.1 GCF_020216685.1 Methanospirillum hungatei
AATCATAAATGTGTTGGTAAAAGAAGGCTAATTTATAGATTTAATATAGGCAGCGCATATGCTAAGTAGTTATAAATCTACAGATTCAGGTTCAGATCGATGATCTGAAAAATCAACATGATGATGCTCAAAACCGGACTATTCTCTATACTCAACTATTAGATGCCACTCATATTCCTGTAATCATATTTGATTCATCAATGATCATCACTTGGGCAAGTACTGAAATGGCTCGATTAATGGGATATTCAGATAATGATTTATATGGAAAAAATATCAGAATATTATTTCCGGATACGAATGGGTTCAAACAATTCTATCAGTTTATTGTTCATAATGAATCTACCGGTAAATATGGTGAATTTTCAATCTTACATCAGTCCGGGATATCTTTACCGGTTCTGTGGCTTCATGTAGAAAATATTACATTATCTGATGGAAAAAAGACTTATGCGACAATAGTTCAAAAAATTAATTCATGAGACAATTGAGTATTCTCCAGTAAAAAATCCGAAGACCATTTCTGACAGTTAAATGTATGAAATGCAGAGAATCAGATTCATCTTGACTTCAAATGGATCATTCAGTAAGAAATTTATGGCAATACATTTCTCATCCGGAGAGCAATTTCAATTACTTCAGTTCTTTCAAGAAAGCCATTTCCGGGATCGAGAAAGAGATCTTCGTCATCGACATCCAGGATAGAAATCATATTCTCCTGAATAGTATCTCTTCAGGTTCATTATTGGGTCCGAATCAGATAATTCTTCTGATGATATGATTCAGATTTGACCTGAGTTCATCTGGCAGGGTTAGTCGCCATATACCTCATCAAGGTACTCCTGTAATTCCAAAAGTTGCTTTTCACGAAATTTCATGGCATTTAATTCATTCCTGACCATCTCCATGACCAGTGATGGATTCGCATGCCAGACCGGAGCACCTCTTCGGGGAGTCTCTTTTGTTACCAGACCCTCTGCTTCCAGCTCCTTTAAGTGAGATTCAACCGAACCTTGAAAAGAGAACTTGAATACATCCTTCATGAACTCCCTGATTTTTGGTTCTCTTACACCATCCGGAGAACCGGAAATAAAATAGAGTATCTCTCTTTTGGACAAATTGCTGGATAAATCACGCCATATCGTCCGGTGATGATGATCCTCTTCTCCCTGATTCATAGGTTCGTAATGATCAGATCTAGATCCGTATTAGAACTTGTGGTTCCATATAAATCAGATTTGGTGATATTGTCGTATTTCTGAATGATCTCCTTTAACCGGGTGATATGCTGCTCTATCGGGCCACATTTTGATATATAGTGAACATACTCTTGTTTGAAAATATCTGCAGATATTTCTTCATGGTTGTTAGTGGTATAAAGTATAAATGGTGTATTAATTCCCTGGGAGCGGAGATGTAAAAGGAACTCAGCCCCATTCATATCAGGCATTTCATAATCGGATAATATTAAATGCATAGGATGGGTTTTTAAATATGAAATGGCATTTTTTGGGGATAAAAATGTCTGAACATCTATTGTTTGATCTCTCTCCAAAAAATGTTTCATGACATCAAGCATGAGATGATTGTCATCTACATAAATTAATGAAAGTTTCTCTCTATCCGAATATGATTTACCTATGCCGGGACGATATTGCACAATGTGAGTTTTTCTTTAGTATACTTAAGACAGAGAACAACGATAAGCTATAACGGGAGTTTTATATAGTGATTCATGTAACTATTTTCTGACAATGCAAAAAGAGAAGATTGAGATTCTTCGTAATACATTGCAGAATGTCAAAAAGCCTCTTTCTATTGCAGAAATATCAAGGTTGTCTGAATTATCCCGAATTACTACGGCACGATATCTTGATCAGATGTACCTGTCAGGTCAGGTGAAGATGTTTGAGATTGGTAAGGCTAAAAAATTCATCATGAGCTCTGAACAATATACACATAATCTCTATGATCTCTCTACTAATTTTGTATTGATTCTTGATCAAAACCTTCGTGTTGTATTTATCAATGAATCATACTTGAAAAAAATCAAGATTTTTAAGGACAATATAATTGGGAAGAGGATACAGTCATTAAATCTGGACATCTTTTCTTCTCCGGAAATTCTATCATTGCTACATAAGTTTCGTGGTGAGGGTGTTGCGCAGCATCATGTTACTATTGAAATAAATGATGCATCTCATGTGTATTCTGTTATAATTGCAAAAATTTCATTTTTAACAAATTTTCTCGCAACTGCCATCATTGCTCAGGATATTACCGAGAAATACAAAAGTGATGAGAAACTCCATTTTTTAGCCTCAATGGTCTCTTCATCTGAAGATGCAATTATTGGAATTGATCTTCATGGAATTATCCGGTCCTGGAATGATGGCGCTCATAAGATATTTGGATACAAAAATGATGATGTAATTGGGAAAAGCATTTCCCTGATTTTTCCGCCTGAAAAAGAGGAGGAATATTTAGATCTTTTATATAAAGTAATGGCAGGGAAATTAAGTGTTCTAAAAGGAACCTATCTGCTATCCAGAAATAATGTCGATACAGATATCTCGTACACGATCTCTCCTGTAACCGACGATAATGGAAATATTATCGGGTTATCAATTATTATCAGGGACATTACAGATTTAAATACGATACAAAAAGCATTAATGGTCTCCAAAAAAAAGATCAAGATTTTATCAGGCATTACACGACATGATATCCTGAATCAGCTTCAGGCACTTGATGCATTCTCTGACCTGATAAAGCCATCTCTAGTGAAAGAACCTCAGGCTTTAGAATACCTACGGCATATATCAACCTGTAGTAATAAAATCAGACAACAGATACAATTTACACGGGAATATGAGGAAATTGGTGATAGTGTTCCTATATGGCAGCCTTTAGATATGGTGGTAAAGGCCGCAGCTATTGATTTTTTGCCAGAAACGATTGTTCTCAACCTTGAGATTACAGATTATGAATTATTTGCAGATCCCATGCTGATGCTCGTTTTCTATAATCTGATGGATAACTCAATTCGTCACGGGATTCATGTTACAAAGATCAACATCTCTCTCGTTGAAGATGTATCTGGGATGGCTGTCCTTGTTTATGAAGACAATGGAATTGGCATTCCTGATTTATTGAAAAATCAAATCTTCGAAAAGGGATATGGAAAAAATAATGGTCTTGGGTTATTTCTGGTCCGTGAGATTCTGGAAATCACAGGATTTGAGATTAAAGAGACTGGCAGGGAAAACGTTGGAGCACGATTTGAGATCACCATTCCTGCACGGGCATTCAGGAAGAATCGAACATGAATAGTGTAATTATCGTACTGGTATTCTCATGGTAATAGAACTTTTATCCTATGATGTCAGTCCTATCAACAATCTCCTGAAAATAGTGATTACAATCGGGTTTGCATTGGCAACCTTCATCCTATTTCAGTGTCAAAAAAGATATGGCGGATTATTGCATCAGATATCCATTCTGCTTTTCATATCCGCTATTGCTGCTACATTCTCCTCCTATTTTAGATTCCAGGGTGACTTTTATACTTCCTATAAGTGGGGAGAGAGTATTGTCGGCTTGATTTTTGTTGTCCTGTCCCTTATTATTGCATTAATCATCCGAAAAAAAATCCAGGCCATTGTCCATCTTTTTGAAGAAACTGAGGGTTCAGAATGATAGATTTAGAATTTATGGACTATTCAACTAGTCCATTCAACCCTCTATTAAAAATAGTCATCTTCATTTTATTTTGTGTAACAGTTGTGGTATATTATGATGCCAGGAGAACAATTGGTGGGGAAATCCGTAAAATAATAGATTTACTTCTCATATTTTCCCTCTTTATGGCTCTCGGTTCCTTCTTCAGATACTTTGGTCATGGCACTGATTTTGGTTTTAATTCAGATTATTCATTAAAGTGGTTCCAGAGTATTGCGTATCTGTGTGCTACACTCTGTTTTATTTACGCTTGTGTGAAACTGAAAACTTTGTTCCGGAGGAGATATGAGTAATATTCATGATGAAATTATTGACATTCTCACTCCAATAATCGGATTCGGTCTTGCCCGTACTGCCGTTTCTACACAATGTAAAAAGATGGGTATTCTCCCGGAAGAGTTATCAGAAAAAAATATTCTGGAATTTTCAGAAAGATTCGAGAAAGTCCTGGTAATTTTTGCAGGAGATGAGGTTGCCTTGACTATCACTCATCAGATAAAATCTCTGAAATAATTATTATAAGAAGATATAAGATACTGGAAGATATCTATCTTTATCTATCTGATTAAAGATATCTGGACTCTTTCCCCTTTTCTATACCCGTTGCTCCACTCCGGAAGATGGAGTATGCCGTCTGCACTGATGCCGGTTATGTATCCAAATTCCCATTCAAGAGGGAAAATACGTATAACACCATCTTCATATCGTGTCCTGACCAGATAAAAGAGGTCATGTCCAAAGAAAGGCTCAATATCCCGGGTTATCTCTCCGATGACATGTTTTTTCGGAGGGATGGGAACTCCCCAGGATTTGAGCAGAGGGAATACAAACTGGAAGAAGGACAATAAACAGGCGGCAGGAGATCCTGGCATGCCAAGAACTGGTTTTCCCATTACAGAACCACAGAGAACCGGCTTTCCCGGCTCCATGGCTACACCGTGAAAAAGAAGGTTCCCGGCCTTTTCTATGGCATCAACAGAATAATCCTTTGTGCCGGCTGAAGTTCCCCCAAAAACCAGAACAATATCACAATTATCACATGCAGAGAATATCCGGGATGCAATACGATCAGGTTCATCAGGTGTTATTGGAAACCCTTCGGTAAGTACCCCAAATCCCTGCAGGTATCCGGATATCAGTACCGTGTTTGTGTCAACGATCTCCCCTGGTTGTGGTTCCTTTTTCGATGGAATTATCTCATCCCCGGTGGCAATCATCCCAACCTTCCAGTGCCGTACCGCGACATCCTTTACACCAAAATGAATCAGTGCTGCAATATCATACGGGGTCAGGACATGATCTGCCTGCATAATTATCTGACCCTTTTCAGCTTCTGATCCTTTCGGTATGATATGCTGCCGGGGAGAGACCGATCTTGAGATTAGAAACTGATCTTTCTCAGTTTTGAAAACCTCTTCAGGGGAGATGATCGTGTCATAATCTTCAGGTACAGGAAGGCCGATATTTACAAAAATCCCGGAAACCTCCCGGGGGTGCTCATTCGATGCCCCTTTCGTCTCTTTGCTTTTCAAAGCGACTCCATCCATTCCTGCAAGGTTTACCGGAGGGATGGTCCTGAATACACTGACGGGATCTGCAAGGGTATACCCAAGAGCATTTTTTACCGGAATGAACCTGCTTTTTGGTTTATATTTAAATGAGGATAAAATAAGTTTCTGGGCTTCTTTCATTGAGATCAGGTTATCCGGCAGAATCATTCGGGGCATAATGTAATCCAGAAGTTATACTTAATCTATTGACAAACATAAAAAAGTAGCTGATTGTTGGAATGGTATGAGAGGAGACGGGATGATGTATCCAGGTCTCAATCGATACACTGATACCGATTCCAGTCCCTGAATCCGATTTATCTCCCTGAAAAATTCAATATTCGTCTATTTTGAGCATCAACCTGCATTGCATACCGGTAGTAATTCCCATGCCTTGAATACCTTCTTTGAGGATTCAAAAGAAGATATCAAGAGCTACTCACTCTATACACTATAGCGATAAGCAACCAGTTTCCTGTATTGCAGAACGTTTTGTATATCCTATACTCTTCCTTCTATTCAGGGCGATAGACATAAATTCTGAACATTCTTTCTCTATGTAACGAATCTATGCCCGTGTGTTATACAGGGGACCTGAAGATACACGTTTCACAGGGTTCGGCAGGTATAGGGGTTTTTATGGGAATAAATGCGAAAATTGGATCAGTTCTGGTAGTACTACTCTGCATCTGGTGTGTTTCTGCTCAAGAGGAGATTATCATCGGCACAATAATCGATGAACAAGGAGACTGTGCTTCATATGCCGCGGGAATAGAAGCTGCAATAGATCTTGCGGTTTCAGATTTAAATGACAGTTATGCGAAATCTGGCCTTGATACCACAGTCACGGTAATAAAATCTACCTCCAACGGGACACGGGAGAGTGCTGCACAGGCAGCAAAAGACGTAATCAGTCAGGGTGCCAGGGTCATAGTCGGTCCTTCTTCTTCAGAGGAAGTGTCCGGTGTTCTCCCAGTGCTTACCCGTGCAGGGATATTCTCTGTAAATCCATCGTCATCGAGAGCCCTCTCTCTCCCCGGTGATCCGATGGTCAGGTTATGTCCTGATGATTCAAACCTGATGAAAGCGGCTTTGAGATATCACCAGATGAACCAGCAGGACTCTCAGGGAACAAAGGTCGTTCTCCTTGCACGGGAAGATCTTTATGGTGAGGTATTGAGTGATATGTTCTCATCATATGAGCAGATCGCAGATCCTGTTTTCTATCCGGCTCATACCCGTGACTTTACCCAGGCCCTGAAAACCCTTGATTCAATTGTAGATCCGATGATTGCGGAGGTCGGAGAGAAGAATGTTACCATCATCGTCGTCTCCCTGGATGAGACCGGTGATCTTCTGGCGCAGGCATCTGCATATCCTGGCCTTCGGAAAGCACGGTGGGAAGGGATGGATGGTGCAGCACTTCATGCAACCGTTCTGGACAATGAAACCGCTGCAGCGTTTGCTTATAAAACCGGGTTCACCACTCTTTCATTTAATATCGCCCAGCCAGCTGTTTCAGATTATTGGCGGGTTTTTGATGCAGTAAAAGAGGCAAAAGGCGGGAAGGTCCCCTGTATCTATGAGATTCTTGCATATGATCAGACCCTGATGGCTGCATGGATTGTACAGAATAACCCGAAAAGTCCTGAAGAGATGCTCTATATCGCTGATAATTATGGGAAGTATTCGTATGCTGCAACGGGTTGGCTAAAATTGAATGAAAACAGTGACCGGGAGTTTGGGGATTATTATTTTTACATGGTAGATAAATCCGAAGATGGGTATTATTGGAAGCCGGTCTATGTATACAAGTATGAAAGTGATACTATTCAATCCCTGAACGGTGTCAGAAATAAGTTTATGGAACGTTTTTTGGAAAAATAATTACTCTTTTTTCTCAATTGAGATAAAACCCTTTTTTACATGAAAATCCCGTATTTTCTATCCCTCGATAATATTCATATACCCTTATGACAACTATACGAGTGTGAGCAATCATGTTCTGTCATCAGTGTGGAGCTGAAGTTTCTGAGGGAAGCAAATTCTGTGAATCCTGTGGAGCACGGGTCAACCAGGATTTTGAATACAAATACGAAGAAAAACAAACCGGGCAGAAAACCAACTATACCTTATCTGAAAACCGGAAGAATTCCACTCTTGCTGCCATCGCAAGTTTTCTCTGGTCCGGGATGGGGCAGGTCTATAACGGAAACCTACTGAAGGGTTTTGCCTTTTTCATTGGTGCTCTGATTGGATCAAAGATATTTTTTATACCAGGTATCATCATCTGGATCTTCGGGATTTACGATGCATATAAGACTGCGAACCAGATGAATAGTGGGGAGATACCCTATGTGGAACACAGTATGGGCCAGATCATCATATTTGTTCTGGGAACGCTCGCATTAATTGTGATATTCTTCATATTCGGTCTTGCCATATAAGGGTTCTGAAACGTGAAATCGCAAGGGGTGATTATCGAATGAAACGTTATCTCATTCTGGTAATATGGTGCGTTTGTCTCGTATGTGTCGGCTCTTCGGGCTGGGTTCCGACTCCTACCCCTGACCTGGACCAGCTGGAGGCAGAGTACCGGGCAGAAGAGTATGTCCTGTCTGAATATCATAACCTGACTGGTCAGACAGATAAAGAGGCTGATCGTCTCATGCTTCAGGGTCTTATGCTCTCACAATCGGGCAGGTATGCAGAGTCCAAAGAGTATTTTTCAAAGGTTACCGTACTGACTCCGGATGACCCTGATGCGTGGTATTACCTGGGGATGAGTGAATACCGGCTGAATCAGTCAGAAAACGCGATGAAAGCCTTCAATAAATCCCTTGAAATCAATCCTGATTATGCCTATGGATACTATGGTCTTTCTCTGGTCTATGCTCAGCAGGGGGAGATCTGGAAGCAGTCCGAAGCAATATCGCGTGCTCTTGAGATAGAGGAGAAAGCCGGATCTGGGTCCCATAATCAAGGTGCCCCGAAAGAGACAACGCCCGGAATACCACTCTGCACGGTCACTGCAATAATTGGCACACTCTGTGCAGGAATCTGGTTTGAAAATCATAAACGGTGATCGTATCATCCATCAAAACCATACCGGGGAATGTAATCCATGACAATGCCTAAAAGATGTCCATACCAGGTGTCTCTTCTGATTCTTCTTTGTGTCCTTTGTTCAATAGTGCCAGTATCAGCTCAAAGTGACTTTTGTCCTGGTTCAGTAATGACGGATGCATCGGCCGCCTGCCTTGAGTGTGCCCAGACAAAGACCTGTACCCAGGATGAACGGTGCATGAGGGCACAATGCTGTCTGTGCAGATGTTATCCCCAGTGTTGCTACAAGCAGCCTGATACTGATTGCTCCCGGTTTTCCTGTTCCTGTAATGACGGGGGGTCAGTTCCCCCTGATAGAAATGGGGACGGGACTTTTATCATTCTTATCGGCGGACTGCTTGTTGCGGGAGCAATCGGAGCTGCTGTACTAAAGACCAGGAAGAAACCTGCTGAACCGGTACAGAAGGATAGCGGTTTGAAGAAAGAGGAGAAAAAAGAGCAGAAGCTGGTCAGGTATGTTCTCCAGTTATCAAAGGACACAGTCCGGGTATCAGGAGATAAAAATGACTCATTTACCGTCACTATATGGAAACTACTCGAAACCGGCGAGTATATAAAGCAACCAGGAGCTCCCATTCAGGTATCCGGCCCTTCAATACCCGGGCTTCTTGTCCATCCAAACTCCGGTATGGGAACCCTTCAGGTAACTGTCTCGCTTTCCAAACCTGTACCGGTGACATCTGCTGAACTGACCATATCAGCATCAGCTGGGGGGATGACGCAGAAAGCTACGGTGCATATAACCATAGAGCAGTCATTACAGGTAGGATTTGAGTAGGGGGGTGAAAATGGATGAAATTTTCAAAACCGATCCCATATCATCCCGACACCAGATCGCTGGGCCCGGTCAGTATGAAGATCTGGTTTTTCCTTGCTGATAACAAGCGGGTTAAACTCAATCATGCATCCGCCGCTCTGATCCCTGGTTCAGGATGGGAAGGACTCATTGATCTCAAAACCCGGTACATCCTGGATAACACAACCTTTCAGATTGATGCATCACTGAAAAGGCCACTCAGGTTATCCGAGTATCAGGGGCTGATTCTGACAAAAAGATCCATTCCTATCCAGAGCTCCCTTACCCCCGATGGTTCTGTTCCAGGTATGGGAATACCGGTCCCGGTGGGCGGAGCACCGGTCATCGATCAGATTGATATCACCATTCCTGATATCCCTGCTCCAAAGCTCATAACAGACGTATATTATGCCGGGAATGATGAATCAGGGCATCCTCTTGCACTTGTACAAGCGACAGTCGATCTCCCCTTTCCATTCACCGAAGAGGAGATGGCTGGAATCATCCAGGGAATTTCTATATCGGTGACCGATGGGAGAACTGCTATCACTGAAGGCCCGGAATTAATCGAAGGACAATACAAGAAGCGGTTCATTACCGGTAACGCTCCACCTGATGTGATGCAGAAATCGCGGGTTATTGTTGCCGTTCGTGCGTCGGTTGTCGGTCTTTCATTGGTAGAGGACGTTTCTCTCACCTTTGCCCCTTCTCTATCCTATATTCTCAATATTAAACCATCACGGGCTCTTTTCGTAACCGTAAAAAATACTGCTCATCTTCATGCGGA
>NZ_JAIWNS010000036.1 GCF_020216685.1 Methanospirillum hungatei
AGTCTTTTCACAGGATGAATCAGGAACACTCCGACAGGTACCTGATAGCGAATTACGTCTGGATCTTCCGTCAGGCATATCCGAATTTCTATCAATCTCTCCCATAACAGCAAGAGGGGTCCTGAATGCAGCCATAACACAGACCGGTCCAACTGATCTGAAAGAGATTGAGTTCTCCCTCCATGCTTCGGTTCATGAGGATGCCGTACCCCCACAGACGATCACGGTAGGTTTCAACGCTTCTGCATCCGGATCAATCGAGACACGATTCGAGAGTGACAAAAATACCATCTCTCCCTTTCTCATAACTGATCGTGCGATCCTTTTGGTCAGGCTCAGCTCATACACCCTTAAAGCACCGATCTGGACCTTTGAACGGGCACAACCGGATGGATGGCTTGATGAACCCAGCACTCCGGTTGATTATGGTGACGGATGGACTGCGGTTGCCCTAAAGGCCACCCCTCCGGACCCGGAGTACACCGGTGATCCCCCGGAATCAGAAGATATCATGATCACCGCAACTTTGGGGAATACCCGTTCAGGGCCCGTCTCTGTCCCGGTGCTGCTCCTGAAAAGGCCAAAAATCGAGGCAGATACCTATCAGGTCACGTTGGTAAAAGGAATAAATGAGACTGTGAAAGTTCAGGTCCGGATTGAGCATGGCGGGTCTGATTCATGGGTCTTTGCAATTGATCCTGAAAAAACACTCAACCTTGTCAATGCAACCATTACTGTTCTGGATGACACCCATGCAGAGATAACCGTGACAGAACAGGATTCCCTTGATGAGCATACTGAGGGGATGTATGACCAGGAGACTTTCATAATCACCGCATCACCCCGTTCAGGAGAACTCTCCTTTCCTCTGGAATGCCATATAACCGTCACCATCTCAAAAGAGGGCCTATTCATAGATACCATCGCCAGACGGAAGGATACCGGAATGTATCATGTCCCGGTGCCGAATTCACAGATGGATTCTACTGCTCTTCTGGATTTTTATTACCTGGTCCTCACCGAAGATAACCAGATAATTTCTCATACTTCTGCCATCACCGACCCAAACCCTCTGGATTTTACTATCATGGAGGATGAAAAGACCACTTCCTATAATGCAGCCAAGGGATCTGGTCTTACCTTTGTATCCTCCGGAGTAAGGCAACTCAATACCCCTTCCGCGGTCTATTCAGTCTCGATGACCCGTCCGATACCCTTTGACGGAACCCCGATTCCAGTCAGGTGCCGTGCAACGGTAAAAAACCATGCAGGTTCTGAAGAGACCGGATATTGTGACTTCATGCTTGCCCTTGAGACCGATAATGTCAATCCGGGGAGTGCCAGCTGGGAGATTGAAGTCCGCCGGTGTGAGCGTATCATCAACACCATGGCACCAGAGCAGGCCAGACCAGAACTTCATGCCCTCCTCTCCAAACGAAAACAGGTCCTTGGCGTTGAAGGGCTCGTGCAGTTCAGATGGATGATCTATAACCGGGCGTACCGGCTCTGTCTTGAGGAGGCACAGGATTACCTGGATGCAGCAAACCGGTATGACCAGATCATCGAGGTCCTGGAATGGATACAGTGGGCCGGAGATCTCGCCTTTAATGCTGCTCTTGGAACGGTGGTCGGCCCATTTGGGGCGATCGCAGTCAATCATATAAAGGGGAAGATCCTGGGTGCTCTTGAAGCCTACCAGATGGGAACTCCTCCGGAGGCTTTTATCAGTTTCAATGATATCAAGGGCATAACCGAAGGAAAACTTATCGATCCGGATCAACTGGCAAAACTCACCGGTGACCGGAGATGGCTTGCATGGGGACTGTTTGCCGGGTATCACTTCTTAAAAACCCTGGTCCATGGAGAACCACCGAACAACACAGTGGTAGGAGCAGCCAAGGAGACCGCCCGCCAGCTGAGGGATGAGGTTATTGCAGACTGGCTGAATAGTACGGTAAAAACCCATGGAGCAAAACCGGTTTCTGACATCATCAGGGGTGGGAAAGGAGAGCCCGACGGAAAGAAGAAACCAGATGTGACTCAGAAAAAACCCGTACCGGAGGGAAAACCAGGAGATGAAAACGCAAAGGAAGAAGGCAAAAAGAAGCCGGATGAAGTGAAGGAGAAAGAGGAAACCGGAAAAGAGAAGGAAGGACCTGAAGGGAAGGATAAGCCGGATGAGAAGAAACCCGGTGATGAAAAGCCTAAAGACGGGAAAAAGACAGCAGATGAGAAATTAAAGGAAGCAACCTCCGAATATGATCGGTTGAAATCTGAATATGATGCAATAAAGGACAAATCATCAAAAGAAGCAAAAGAGGCCGCGAAAAGACGTGATAATGCACGACTGGCTATGGAGAAGGCAAAGGCAGAATCTCTGGCAGATAAGAACATCGCCGATTCTCAAAAGGAAGTGGATGCACGGGAGAAGATTAAGTTCGAAGAAGGGAGGAGGGAAGGCCGGAACAAGGTCAATGAGCTCAAAGATGCCTGGGAGAATCTTCAGAAGAATCCGGATGATCCTGTTGCGAAAAAACGATTCTCCGAGGTCTGTGAGAAGGTGCAAAAGGACAAGCATGCCATGCATGTCCTCAATGATGAACCCCACATACTTGATGGAAAAACCAGAAACCCTGGTGAAGAAAGTCCGCTCCGACGAGACTTCAATGAACACTGGAGACAGACCTATGACAATGTGGACCGGAGGGTAAAGCAGCGAATCGCAGACCAGCTGAATCAGAACCTGAAACCAGGTGAGAGACCATATAGTCCGGATGATATTGAGATTGCAAAGATCACCAATGTGAAAGATGCAGCACCCAGAACTCCAGACCAGGAGAGCACGAAATCCACCTTTGACCGTGATGTCACCTACAGGAAACCAAAGCAGCAGATGAGGATAGATCCCCATACCGGAAAGGCAGTCATAGACATCAAAACGGGCCAGCCGGTGTATGATCCTGTCATCGATCCCAAGACCGGAAAACCGGAGATGGAGGATGTTAAAAGCACCAATGAACCGATCAGGGATGCGAAGGGACATACACGGACGGAGAACGGAAAACTCGTGGAACAGGAGGGAACCGGCTCACGGGATATCTACAACCAGGAATTTTACCGCGAGCGACATGGAGAGTACCCGTATAAGACTGATGCAAGCGGAAGAGTTATCACGGGGCCTGACGGAAAACCGGTCATCGATCAGGCAAAATGCAATGAATATGCTGAACACATGGATCAGACAGTTACTGACCGGTTCCATACCGATGCATATGGGGGAGGAAAGGAGGATATCGGCCCGGCAACACGGGGAGACATGAAAGGCAAACCCTATAAGGATCTTGAAGCGACAACCCGCACCATGGAGACAAAGGTATATGAATGGTATGACCGGGCCGAAAAGGCAACTAAATCAGGAGATCCTAAAGCAGCCGGGGCGTACAAGGAGGAAGGAATGCGACAACTGACCAAACAGTTTAAAAACCAGATTGAACCGGTTGTGAATAAATACAACGAACTTGCCGGGTATCCGGATCCTCCCATTGCACGAATACCGGAGAATGTCCGTGCCGGTGTTGAGATCATGAACCGGGTCGGAAAAGATGGATTTACTCCTGCAGATGCCGAAGCAGCACTTGCCCATATGGGCGAATCCCCCCGAAGCATCATTCAGAAGATGTCAGGCATCCTTGAATCAGGTCAGAAACATATGTCAGCAGGTCAAAAACAGCAGTTATTCGAATATCTGAAGACCCTTCCCGAAGGCTAGAGGCACTCTATGACTACAAAAAAATGTCCGGCATGCGGTCAGGATAATTCACAAGGAGCGAAGTTCTGCAGATCCTGTGGTACTCTGCTCCAGAACGGATCACAAGGTGTTAATCCTGATGTTGGCAAAGGCTTCGGTGATTCCTTCCAAAAAGCGACTGAGATCCTTGATACCGTCGCATCCACCGCTTCAAAAATAGAATCAACGGTGACAAAGGCTGCACAGATTGGGACTGCTGCCCAGGAGATCTCGCAGGTAATTGTCCGTCCACCGGCTGAATGGCAGGTTGTCGTCGGAGACATCCTTCCTGCAGCAGGTGAGAAGATCATGGAACAGGGAGTGAAAACGGCAGAACAGAAAGTTCAGCAGGTGGTACGTCAGAAGATTACAGACGTTCTTTCTGACATCCCTCTCTCCGGAAAACGTGAATCTGATCGTTTAAATAATCTCCCTGAAACCTTTGTTCCAAGTGAAACTTCCCAAAAATCAAGTACACACTTTCTCTGCCCATCCTGTAAACAACCGGTAAATCCTGGAGTAAAATTTTGTAAAACGTGCGGAGCCCGGATACCTGACAAAAAACCCTCATCTTCAGTCCAGACCAGCAGGGTAGATCCAAATCTCTCCGTCTGTACTTACTGTAAAGCGCCACTCTCCCCAGAAGAGAAGTTTTGCAGGCACTGTGGAAAACCGGCAAGGCCATCTGCTCAAACTGACAGGAAAAACTCTGCCCCGGTCTGTCCATCATGCGGGAAGGATCTGAAACAGGGAGCAAAATTCTGCAGACATTGTGGAACAAAGATATGAACGGATATCATCAGAACACAGGTGATCATATGACTGCATGTCCTCATTGTGGATCAGATCTCCCTCCTGACAGTGCATTCTGCCAGGAGTGTGGAAAACCGGTATCAATTACAGAACAATCATCATCAGACTCGATGATCTGGACCGCACAGATACCGGTGATTACCAGTTCGGTTGTCGTCAAACAACTGGGAATGGCTCTGGGTGCAGGGTTTCTTGTGGTATTTGTCATCATCCTGTTCGCCCATCCCGGAGCTGCACTCTCTGTCGCACCCATCCTGTTTGTCATCTGGGCCTTCTTATTCGGACTGTCCCTGTTTATCGCCGGAATATACCAGAAAGCAACGAAAGGGGGGCCTGATGCAGTCTTCGCCGTGACCCCTGAAGGAATCGGCTATGCTGCGGGGGAGACTATCAAAAAGATCAACCGGCTTACTGCCATCGGATCTGTTGCCGGCGGGTCACTCACCGGCCTTGGAGGCAGCATGATAAACATCTCCCGTGAGATGGATTCAATTCCCTGGGATGAGATAAGGTCCATATCATACCAGAACCGGGAGCGGACCATCGTTGTGTACAGAAAAATTCTGATCTCTCCTATCATGCTGGCATGCACGAGAGAGAATTTCAACCAGGTAAAAGAGCTGATATCCCGGTATGCACCGCCCGGAACGATCAAAGGATAATGGTTATTCCCGGTACAATACAAAGAGCAGGATTCGTGCACCAATATATCCGGTAAACGCCAGAATAAGGGCAACTTCTGCATCATGCAGAATCAGTGAGCCAAAAAGCATACCGGAAAGGGCCACCAGACATACCACGAGGTACCGAAGGGTTGCCCACTGAATAGTAAAATGCCATGCTCCTCTGATCTTCATATATCTGCATTAACAGAGAACCGGTTAAAAGTGATGGTACAGGATGATAAATTCCTGATGTTATCTCACAATCTTGGTGATTGGTATCTCCAGGATATCCTCTGCCCCGGCAGCCTTCAATTCAGGTATCAGAGTATTTACCTTACTCTTCAGGACCACGGTCTCAAGGCTGAAATAATCGATACCATGAAGTTTTGCGACGGTTGGCTTCTTTAATGCCGGAAGGTTTGCAACGATTGAATCAAGTGATGCTGCCGGGACATTCATCGAGATGAGTACTTTATTCCTGGCATCGATAACGCCCATAAGGAGGGTTACTATCTCTTCTATCTCCTTTCTCTTGACCGGATCCTCAAAACTTGCGATATTTGCAATGATGGTCGTGTATGACTCCATGATCTGCCCGATGATCTTCAGACCGTTCTTCCGAAGGGTCGTTCCGGTCTCAGTCAGGTCAACAACCACATCCATAAGGTCAGGAACCTTTGCTTCACTGGCACCATAGGACGGAAAAAGTCGGACAGGAATGTTTAATTTTTCAAAAAAGTCCTTGGTCAATTTAGGATATTCGGTAGTAATCCGGCTGTCCGGGCGAATTTCACTGACGGTTGAGATAGGCTCACTCTGATGGACGGCGACTACAATTTTGACAATACCTGGCCCTGTTTTGCTGTAGTTAAGTTGTGCCACCTCTTTTACCTGTGCTCCGGATTCATGGATCCAGTCAAGACCTGATATCCCCATATCGAAATATCCCATCTCAATATAGGTCGGTATCTCCTGGGGCCGTAATATTTTGACCTTTCCTATCCGTGCATCATTGATCTGCGGATTGTAATCACGGTCAGTTCTCCTGACCTCAAGGTCGGCTTCTTTAAAGAGCTGGAGTGTCTGTTCTTCAAGGCTCCCTTTTGGGAGTGCGATGTTAATCATAGAACAATAGAAGGAGTGATATGAATTAAACCCTGACGGTTTGCATCTGTGTTCCATCTATCCCTAAAAAATCCTGAAACATTATCGAAAATTTTTTCTCCAATGATTTTCCGATTGTCTGATCGCTCCATATTGCATGGGAATGAGAAGAGAAACGCTGCCGCCATTGAAGTAGTGCACTCTTTGATATTCCTCCCTGAAGATTTTTAGGTTACTGGCTATGAAAGGGATGAAATTCATTATATAAGGAGTATATTGGATGAAATCCGTCAATTGGCGGATATATTAGATGACCTTTTTTACCTTGTTTAAAAAATGAACAGATTTAAACCTCATCTGATCAAACTGTACGAGTATACTTCTTATTCGTGTACCAGAGAGATGGAAATACCATGATTACGATTAATTTTGACGAAAAGGGATTGGTTCCGGTTATTGCGCAGGATGCCACAACAAAAGATGTACTGATGCTTGCATATGCCAATAAGGAGGCTGTGGATCTGACCCAGTCAACCGGATATGCCCACTACTACAGCAGGAGCAGGAATAAACTCTGGAAGAAAGGAGAGGAATCCGGACATCTCCAGAAGGTTCATGAGATCCTGGTTGATTGTGATGAGGATGCGGTCATCTACCTCGTGGATCAGCTCACCGCAGCGTGTCATACAGGATACCGGTCATGCTTTTACCGAAGGCTTGACGGGACGGTCTCCGGAGAGCGGATGTTTGACCCTAAAGAGGTTTACAAGAAAAAAGAATAATTTTTACGGTTAATGAATAAAAGGGGTCATCAGCAATCCCTCAATTTTTAACAATTATGACCTGCATTGGCGATACATTTCTTCCAATACGGCAATACCCCTGATTTGAACCTTGTCAGATGCTTTCACAGAATCTCTGGTGAATGTTTTTGCAATGAGCAGATAGTGAATATCACGAAATTCATGATGATATGAAAGAAAAACGACACTTTTTCAGAAGATTTGAATAGACTTTTTCTGCATTCACTCATGTCCTGCCATTTCAACTCACAAAATTTCTGTATAAGCCACATTTGGATTTACGGAATAATACCGAAATGCTTCAGGGACTGAAAATCTATCAGGAAGAGCGAACAGAGATAATCCTTACATATTCATGGTTCCATTATTCCGAATGATTATATCCGATTTTTGCATGAATATCTTCGTGAGGGTGAGAATATCTCAGTTTTTTCTGATTGATACATGGCGAATCATGAGGAGACATTTTCAGTCATCAGGATCAATAGAAATACGATGAGGTTTTTCAACACCGCCGGACCGGTCAACTGTGAGAAACATTACTGTCTTCCTCCTCTACCCGATTTGACCTCCCAGATATACTCACTCTCATCAGTCATGAGAAGTATTTTGTCCTGCATGCACCAGACAGACCGGGAAGACCTCATGCATGCTTGCTTTGCGTGATTATCTGAACCATGAAGGCAGGTATGTTGCAATTTATATGAATGTAGAAACCGCCCAGACTGCCAGAAGTGATGTTGGGAGAGGAATTAAAGCGATAATAAGCGAATTTGCGTTTCAGGCAGACCTGACTATACCGGAAGAGTATCACCAATACCCACAAAGGTAAAAATAAAAATATCAGAGAATTTTCAAAGTAATTTCAAAAAATTTATGATGCTTTCCAGAGAGTGTACTACTATCTGTTGTATGGTGCACCATGATTCCACCTGATATTACCCGTGATGACATCCTTTTGGCATTGAAAGAGATTGATACAGAAGGTGAACCTGACTATAGGGAATCAAAAGTCTTTTCTTTAATCTATCAAAATCGATTATATTCTCCAAAATATGTTCTGTCAATAGTTACCAGAATAAAAACCGGGAAAGAACTACCCAGTAAGGATTTTGATGCAAGAACCGCCAAGAATTTTTTATTAGATTATAATTTTCCGGTATTGCCGAAAAAGAATCTGGAAAACGCAGTTACCACGCTCAAATCAACATTTTCGAATAAAGACCGGTATGTTGAGTTAGAGAATGTAATTAAATCCCGTGATGAAGTCATTACGAAATATTCTTCTGTCTTTTCTCAGGAACATATCAATGATATTACCCCTGAAGAACTCATCGACTTTACGGAGTTCAAAAATAATCACCACTGGACTGGACTTACCCGATCAAAAAGTAAGTATCTAACCAACTTTTCAGGAGTTAGAAAAATACTCCAGACTCTGTTGAATGAAGACATCCCTATCGTTGATCGTTTTCAAAAAATTGAAATGATATCCGAAGATGAAGGGGTAAAAGGTCTTGGAAAAGGAATTCTTACTGCCATTCTGCATGTGACACATCCAGATAGGTATGGGGTGTGGAACAAAACTTCAGAGAATGGTCTGAAAGAGTTGGATATCTGGCCGGAATTTAGATCCAAAGCAACAGAGGGTGAAAAGTATTTCGTGATTAATGAACTTTTAAACTACCTCTCCGTTCAGGTGGGCGTAGACTTATGGACACTTGATGCTCTCTGGTGGAGAATTGATTCAACACGACCGGTATCAATACGATATTGGAAAGTAGCTCCGGGAAGAGATGCAATGTATTGGTCCCAATGGAAAGAAAAAAACACAATTTCCATCTATTGGTCCAAGTTACTGGATACAACGGGACCCGAAATCCTAACCATGCCCCACGAACAGATAATCTCTGCCTTCCAGGAGGTATATCCTGAAAAAGAACGTGCTACAGCCACAAGGCAAATCTCAAACTTTATCCATGAAATGAAACCTGGTGATAAAATAGTAATTAACAGAGGAAAGTCTTCTATTCTTGCCTACGGCCAGGTAGAGTCTGAAGCTTTTTTTGAGTCAAATGATGTCAGTAATATATATCGGAAAGTCATCTGGGAAAAAACAGATCTTGAAACCCCGATTCCAGATTCAATTAAGGGGAAATTCATGCAGACCGTGGTTGAACTGACACCTGATGAATATAATCTCCTCACCGGTTCAATGGAGAATTATTGGGGAATCTTACCTTCAGATGGTAAAAATAAACTTGGATCAGACCTCTATTACTGGGATTCCTGGAGAGAAAATGGTATAGTAACTACCAGTTACTGGAAGGATTTTATTAAAGCACACGGCGAATCCCTCCTTGCATATTCAGAGCAGGAATATCTCAAGGCTTTTCGCGATTTTTATCCTAATAAAGAACATTCGGACATGATTTGGAAGTTTATTCATCAGATGCATATCGGGGATAAAATTCTTTTAAACCGGGGAAAAAAATCCATAATTGCCTTTGGTGAGGTCATTTCTGAACCATTCCTGGATGAGTCGGGCGACACACTCGTCAGGAAAGTAAAATGGACATCATTACCTGAAGAAATACCAATTCCGTTGAGACTAATAGGTAAATTTTGCAGATATATCTTTCCAATAACGCCAGAAGAATATGAACAAATTTTTCATCCAGAGCCTATATCTGAAGAATTCGATCGTCTTGACAAATTACTCATGAAAAAGGGACAGGTCATTCTCTATGGACCACCGGGGACCGGGAAGACGTACCACGCAAAAAATTACATCGACTACAAGATAAAACACTCCCCAAAGGTACATC
>NZ_JAIWNS010000037.1 GCF_020216685.1 Methanospirillum hungatei
CACCGAAAACCGAGATAAACCGGAGATTCTATTGGTTTACAATCAACCCAAACCAATGGGATCCGGAAAACTTATGGAGAGAGCAAGAGGTTGATCTCTGGTCAGGAAACATGCGACAGGCATTTTCTGATATTGAGGAGTCAGATATTGTTTTTTGCTATGAATCAGGAGCACAATATAAACGTTTTACCGGGATAGCAACCTGCACTCGAAAGACCTATTCGGCTGAGGGCATACCTCAGGTATATATCAAAGGGCTTCGAAAAGTCGAAGGTCCTGATTGGAAGACTTTGAAATCGGATGGAATACTTGCAGAATCAGTACCCATACGGATGGGTGCCCGTGGAACACTCTTTCCAGTGAGTACTGAGGAAGGATTGCGTATCCTCTCCATGCAGGGGATTACACCCTCGGAACTGGGAATCGAAGAACAAGATGCAACCTCGAATAGTATCCCATTTCATTCGATTACGTTCCATCCATCAATTTGTTACGAAGAATTTATTGAAGGAATCATGCCATCAGTCAGCTCTGATGGGACTATAGTGTATCAGGTGAAAGAAGGAGTCTTCAAGACGATATGCAGGATGGCTTTTAATTCCCTCCTCCACTATGTAGGAATTGAGAAAACATGGAATTCTGAAAGTGACATTCCAAACCTGACTGAAGAAGAAAAAGGCCTAATTAATTCTAGTTCAGCTGAAATACCTCATTTTCTCATGATAGATGAGATTAACCGGGGTGATATATCCCGGATTTTTGGTGAACTTATCACACTCCTTGAACGGGATAAACGAGCTGCCGCCCCCAATCAATTACCGGTTACCCTTCCCTATTCACGAACTAGGTTCGCTATACCCCCAAACCTGTTCATTATCGGGACTATGAATACCGCTGATAAATCTATTGCTCTCGTTGATGTAGCGCTTCGAAGAAGATTTGGATTCATCGAGATGCTCCCGGATCACGCAGCCCTTCGTGAATATCTCACTCATGATAGTCTTGATACTCATAAGATCTTCACCCTTGCAATCGATATTCTTGAAGAGATCAATGCCAGAATATCTAAAGAATTTGACCGTGACCACCAGATCGGCCATAGTTACCTCATGCGGCTGAAGGAGTGCAATTCACGCGACGACGCAGTATCCGAACTCTGGTCCATCTGGTATGATGAAATTTTACCTCTCCTTCAGGAATACTTCTATGATGCTCCAACCAGGCTTCATGCAGTAATAGGGGATGGATTTGTTGAATATAATACACATTCACTCATCATTCATCCGGAAAAAGATGAGAACGAGTTTCTGGACGCTCTCTCGAATATCCTTAATACAGATGCAGAATGAATAATTCGGTTGCAACCGTCTTCGAATGGGAGCGATACCCGTACGTCATGAGCACAAGAAACTTGTTTAACAAGGGAGTTTTTTTCTTTACTCCCTCATTTCTTAATACCCTGGATACAATCGACAAAGACCAGAAGTACTTCATTATCACCCGTGACAAAATCAAGTTTAAACAACAGGTCGGCGTCATCCGGATAGACGGATTCACTCTTCAGGTCTTTCCAAAACTCTTTAAGGAACGATATGTTGAGCATCAGGCAGTCATTGCCAGGAATCTTGCCGTAATGCTCTCATATACCCTTGTCCCTCTTTCGCCGGTGGGAATGGCAACACTTGCAGAAGAGGATTGGGACCTGCTTGAACTATTCATTCACTTGTTTGCCGTTCATCTCCTTGCTCTTCTTTCACATACACAATCAAGAGAATATCTCACCGAGCGGGATTCTCTTCGATATGTTCAGGAAAGAATTCTCACACGGGAATACTGGAACCCAGCCCGACTTCATATAATACCTTGCCAATATCACACATTCTCCCAGGATACGCTCATTAACAGGACACTTAAGTACTGTACAACACTCATGCTCAGGCAGACTCGGAATTATGAAACTGCATCACTACTTCGGAAAATACTTCAAATAGTAGAGCCAGTTGATTACACTCCGGTCAATCTCCATGAAGTCAGATCTATTCAACTTAACAGGTTGAATCGAAAATTTGCACCATTTATAAAATTCTGTGAATTTTATCTTTCCCATACGACTATCGCTCTCCAGGCATCCAATACTGAAACCTTCTCGCTTATGGTCCCCATGGAGAAAGTGTTTGAGTCGTTCATTGTCGGGATAATTACTCATCACCCGCACATTCTTCCAAAAGGGGTACGATGCAAGACTCAGTATCCTGCCGGACATCTTGCACACGATCATAACGATAGGGGATTATTCAGATTAAAACCGGATATTGTTCTCTTTTATAATAATTCATCTGCGGTTATTGATACTAAATACAAATTACTCTCCGACGCAAAAAAATATGATAATGTCAGCCAGAATGACATATATCAGGTGTATGCATATGGTGCGAAAACAAATGCAGATTCAATTATGCTCCTCTATCCGGATGACGGGGACTCCAGATATTTAAACTGGAAAATTATCTATGATCATGACCGACAGATCCCTCTGCTTATCCGGTCTGTGACAGTATCGATGGATCTTATGAAAGACCTGAATATGTTTATTGATCAACTCGCTCATTACTTTGAAGAATTATGCCCTCAACCTCATATAACCCAGATACCAGCGAACTGACCCGTCGTATATATGGATCAATCTACGGATTAGCCATCGGTGATGCCCTGGGAGCACCCATCGAGTTCTCCCCACCCGGCTCATTCACACCAGTGACCGGTTTTCGTACCGGAGGACCATTCAACCTTCCTGCCGGCACATGGACCGATGACACATCCCTGGCCCTCTGTCTGATCGAAAGCCTGGTTGAATGCAACGGGTGTGATATCAATGATCAGATGCAGCGGTTTGTACGGTGGTATCAGGAAGGGCATTTGAGTGCAACCGGGCACTGCTTCGATATCGGGACTACGACCAGATCTGCCCTGCATCATTTTTTTGCGACCGGGGACTATCAAAGCCGTGAGATCGACGACCATTCGGCCGGGAATGGTTCACTTATGCGGATTGCCCCGGTTCCTCTCTTCTTTCATAAAGAACCACACAAAGCAATCTATTTCGCAGGAGAGAGCAGTAAGGGTACCCATAACCATCCGGCTGCAGTGGATGCATGCAGATATTTTGCCGGACTTATTGTCGGAGCATTGCAGGGAATATCAAAGGAAAAACTCCTGTCGCCACTGTATGCCCCCATTCCTGATTATTGGGATGAACGTTCGCTCGTCCCGGAAATTGCTGAGGTAGCCATGGGATCCTTCCTTACAAAGGAACCGCCGGAGATTGCAGGATCCGGGTATGTGGTCAAATCCCTTGAGGCAGCCCTCTGGGCCTTTGCAAAAGGAAGGGACTATCGTGAATCTGTCCTCCTTGCAGTGAACCTGGGTGGCGATACTGATACTACGGGGGCCATTTGTGGGCAACTCGCAGGAGCATATTATGGAATTGATGGCATACCGGATGAGTGGTGCAGAAACCTAGCAAAAGAAGAACTCATATCAGAAAAGGTAAGGGATCTCATTCATGCGATAGAGTTGGTGTAATGAGGAACGGAATTGATAGAAAAACAGTAATTCATACTTTTGCCGAATGAGGAATTGCAAATCGAAGGTTTGCAAGAAGGCCAAGAACAAAGGCATGAAACACTGCCTCCGGAAGTCGTGCAATATCATACATACTGACAAGACCAAGTGTCAGGTCCTGAAGGGTCTGCTCAAGAACAAAAGGAGCCTTTTTTTTCTAGAAAATAGGAGACAAAATCCTTTATACCGGCGCTCAGTGAACCGGCATCAAACATATGATTGACAAACTGCCGGTATGCAAGAAAAATCTCCCGGTTCGGGATGGAGAGAGCATAGGTCAGAAGATTGGGATCATATTCTGCAAAACGCGGATCCTCTGCCTTCAGATAGCCGGAATAATACAATAAACTCCAGATATTAACCGGGTTTTTACCGATATCACTGAACGTAATCGTTTCAGAGAGCGGATATCTCAGCTCCTTCCCTGAAAGTAACAACTCCATATCCCGCTTGATCTCCATTCCCCCTGCTGAAAGTTCCTCGTACACCAGAGCATTTGACGAGGTGTTCAGCCATTTCGGACCAGGGGGATTTGGAATAGCCTGGATATAACTGATCAGCGACCAGGGATTATAGATAGTGTGACCGCCGAATGAATACCCGTTATACCAGTCACGAATAATATCTGCATGATCTTCTACATGAAATGCGGTCAGGATGAGATCTATCTCATAACTGGTAAATCCGAATTTATCCGCATACGGACCGACCATAAGCGGGCTTGCCACATCAAGATTGTTTAAATCTGAAAAGATGGACTCATTTGCAATCCGGAGAATTCCCGTTACAACCGCACGATACAGGACCTGACCCCGCTCCGGTTTTAAACCAGCACCAAGCCATGAACGCATGAATCCGGCCATTTCATCATAATAACCGTTGGAGAATGCTTCAATCATGGGAGTGTCGTATTCATCGATAAGTACGATGACCGGTTTTTTGTAAAAATGGTAACAGTGGGAGATGAGTTCTTTCAGACTGTTATAAAGTTCATCATCTGGTGATTCTTCCCGACAAATACGAAGATACCGGGCCCTGCTTGCTTCAGGTAAAGATAGACTTATGGGTAAAAATTCTCTGTATAGCCTTCCAATCTCCGCTTTCGTTGCCTTGATAAAGTAAACATATGAATCCCGTTTGAGATCCTTTAAACTAATATAAATTACTGGATATTGCCCTTGATGCTGCATATATTCAGGATAATCAGCGATAGCACAGCCCTCAAAGAGATACGCCCTGCTCTCTTCAGACTTTTCAAAGAAATATCGGAGCATTGTCATATTCAGGGTTTTGCCAAACCGGCGGGGACGGGGGATAAGGGTAACTTTATTCCCATCAATTATTTCACGTATGAGAAGAGTCTTATCTATAAAATAGCCTTTTTCATCAATTAATTCTTTGAAATCATCTGTCCCGATGCGAAATTTCTGTTCCATACAGTCCTGGTATAATGATATTATCTTACTCCTCTATGAGCATATCTCTTTTTATGTAAATCAAAACGTGGATAGAAAGATATCCCGCCCGATACCCATCCTAAAAAGGGGGTACAGGATTACTGTAAATCCCGTGGGATCGTTTCGTTCCACATCTTCTCCCTGATCACCTCACCATTTTCAGATATCCTCCTGATAACCGTCAGATTGAATGACTCTTCATCTGAATCAAGCGTATATCCCCCCTGAACCTGAAGTAACCGGTCAGACAGGGTTATCTCATCGGTCACATCAGCCTGGTACTGTGCATGAGCAGGATCAGAATCCCTCACCTTCCAGATATTCTGCTGCACTGAATGGTACAGGATATCACCCACACTCCATTCCTGATCACTATTTGCCGTATAGGTCGTTTCACCGGTATCCGGATCATAGGAGACCGGGAGATCCACATCCACCCCACCAAGACTTACCAAGTCAGGGGTTTCCTCCACTTCGGCTAGCAGAGGAAGGGAACAGACATCGGTCAGGGTATTTTCAATAACGATAGGTAAGGAAACCCGGGTATCTGGTCCGGGATAGAGGGTCGTAAAACGTAGGTATGGTGTGGGCCAGACCATGGGGAACTGTGCATTGCTCACAGATACCCGGACTTTATGGCCAGGATTGAACCGCCAGGTAGTGAAGTGAATCTCACCGGAGATGATTTCCGGAGTGCCGGGGGTAAGAGGTCTCCGGTCCAGGCGGGATATCCGGTCAGCAAAGAACTCCTCTGATATCTCATATGTTTCAGGATTTGGAATCGCATTCAGGGTATCAATCATCGACTCCCAGATATCCATGTGAAACGTCCCGTCAACGGAGTGGACATCCTGGTAGAAGAGATCATCAGATGCATGGGCGATCAGGATTGCCTTTCATGCAGGTGGTTTTCTTCCGGCGATCATCAGTGCATTAAACCCGCTCCATGACATCCCGGACATCCCCCCATTTCCACTCGACCATTCCTTCCCGGCGAGGAGGTCGATTATCTCAACCCCGTCTGAGAGTTCCTGCTCTGAATATTCACGGTCAGGAACTACCCCATCGCTTCTCCCCGTCCACCGGACATCTACCATGGCGACCACATACCCCCGCTTTGCAAAATACATCCCGACATAGTAATCCTCGAGGTATGAGACATCATCCATACGACACGGATCCATCTCAAACAGGACCGGACTCATATACCGGGGAGGAGATATGAGAAATATCCGGAAGCGTCATCTCTAAAAGGTTCCTTGAGAGCATAAAGGTAATGAAACCCGACACGGCCCCTCTCCCCGAAGGGTGTGATGATGTGCCCTCCCTGTTCCAAGGGTGTGCATAATATAAGGCACAGGTACATCAGGCATTTTTTTTAAATTTAAGAGATAATAGAGTCTTAAAAAGAGTGTTTGTGTACGGTGTGCATAATTTTTTTTCACATATACACTCACAGATCCGTCATCTGCCTGTTACGTGATCTCCCAAGATTTGGCACACCGTACAAGCCCTGCGAGTAAAAGGATTTGATTATTGAAAACAACCCATGGTGAGGTTTGCAGGTGTTCCTTTTTCCGGTGAACACCTCGTGCACACATAGGCACACCTGCACACCGTCATGGATTGTTCCAGTTCCAGGCGGAGATTTACTCAATGAATATTTAGGCCCTCCCCATATATCCTTTTTTTGAAAGATATTCAAAAAGACCACACACATCAATATATCCTGAACATCCGGGCTATCTCTTCCGGATCCTGTGTCTGTGTCAGGGCCAGCATAAGTAATACCCGTGCTTTCTGTGGATTTAATGAATCTGCAGAGATAAATCTGCTCTCCTCAGTGGTGCATACACCGGTTCCGGTCCGTGAGGATACAACAACCGGTATCCCTTTGTCCACGGCTTTTAGGAGTGCTGAATGGACACTATCAGGCATTCCACCATTTCCTAGTGATGCAATGACGAAACCTTCCGTTTTATGGGCAATGAATGCATCTATTGCCGTCTGATCCATTCCGGGGTACAGATACACAATATCCACACGGGGAAGATGCGATAGTCCGCTCACGTCAAATTCTGATGCTGTGGTGTGATTCTTCAGGCTCTGGCGGTACAATCTCGGAGTTGTTCCATCCATGTACCCAAACAGGCCAAAGTCAGGTGACCTGAAGGTCCCAACCATCTCAGTGTTGGTCTTGGTCGTCTCACGTGCCCCATTGATCTGGCTATTCAGGAGGATCAGGACTCCCTTCCCCAATGCCTCCGGCGAACCGGCAAGGATAACGGCATCCAGGAGGTTGAGCGGCCCGTCAGCGGAAAGTGCGGTTGATGGCCGCATTGATCCCGTCATGACTACCGGTTTTTCACTCTTCACCACCAGGTTGAGGAAATATGCCGTCTCTTCCATCGTATCGGTTCCATGTGTAACCACAACTCCATCAATGGCAGGATCCTGGACCAACTCATTGATGCGACGGGAGAGATTCAGCCAGATCTCCGGGGTCATTTGTGAACTGTCAATATCACAGATCTGTTCCCCGGTCAGATTTGCATACAGGGGTAATTCCGGGACTGATGCTATCAGCGAATCGATATCCAGCACACCGGCAGTGTAATCGGTCAGATCGGTCTCGCTGGAACCAGTCCCGGCGATGGTTCCCCCCGTTCCCAGGATGTAAATATTCGGCAGGGTAGATCCGGTGCTGTCAGCAGAGATCGGAAGAGAAATCAGGACACAGGTGAGAAGTACGATCACCATCTTCCACAATACGTCCAATCCCTGATCCTGACGCTGATGAACGGATACCAAGACCTGTTCATGACTTCTGTGTTTCAAAGGATTGCAATACGAATGGCTCATACTCTGTCATATGGGAAGGTGTTGATTTAAAAATATCGGGGACCATCTTCATTTACATCTCCTGAAGATTTCGCATCATCCACAAATACTCCATACATAGAACCACATTCACATACATTCAAATATACCCTTCAATCAACACTATATAGAGAACATCCCCATGCCTCCCCGGAAAAATCCTGAATCCGCTGCCAGATACACCGAAGCGAAAAAGGCACCCTACATTCTGGACCTTGCAAAGGAACGTGAATTCAGAAAGAACTTCGAACTTGAGAAGGGGAAGTTTTTCAGGACCGACACCGTTGCAGAGATCCTGGACATCGAACCTGAAGTCATCAGGGATCTTATCAGGAAAGGAGAACTCTTCGCGATAAAAATTGGGAAGTCATACCGGGTAACAGAAGCGGATCTTCAGGAGTTTCTTTTTCAGAGATACACCCGGAAAAGAAGCGGAGAACAGAGAAGGGAAGAAGGGTAGGCTTATTCCCGGTCTGGCCAGAACCGCTCCCGCTCCTCCTGTTCCTTCTTTTTTCTCTTCTTTTGCTCCTCTTCCTCATTCAGATGTAACCCAAGTGACTGATGAAGCCAGTATCCGAATATATCCATTCCCATCACCAATACCCGTCCATATACCCGACCGGGGTTTTGAGTGGTCTCCCTGGCACCCTGGGTTCTGCTGGCATCTCTTCTTCCTCTTCAGGAAATGCCCGTTTCCCAAACCTGACGATGATCTGGTCATACTCCTCATAGGCATCGGCATCATCAAGGGCAGCTAGGGCATCGCAGAGATTTCTCCGTGCAATAACCTCTCCGGGCTGACACCTGACTGCCTGCCTGAAATCAGATACCGCCCCCTCGAAATCACGCAGACCAAGTCTTGACAGGCCACGGTTATTCCAGGCTCCCCATTCATGAGGCATGAGTATAACTGCCTGATTCCCATGCACAAGAGCCTCTTCATGACGTCCCCTGTTGGATAAACACCAGCAGAGTGCAGAATGGGCAACACCGGATGAAGGATCCAGTTCAAGGGCTCGGAGGAGAACCTGCTCAGCCTCATCAAACCGGTGGAGATTATCAAGAACCAGGCCCTTCTCAGCAAGAAGAGCAGGGTTGTCAGGATCGTTTTGGAGAAGCTGGTCATATACCACAATCGCCTGTTCATATCGCTCTTCGTTCTCTTCCAGATCGCCAAGCATGTGATATGCATCTGCCTGGAACCGGGAGACGACAGGAGAATCTGACTCTATATTGATGAGCGTCATACAGACAATTGCAGCAAGCCTGACCACCCCATATCGTTTCAGACTGACTGCCCGTTCGTGGAGCAGTTCTGCGTACCTCTCCGGAGTACTGCTTATCGTTTTCAGATCCTCAAGCGGACCCTGCATCCGAAGCATCTTCAGCCCTTCATCGAGCAGCTCCTGCACTTCTTTATCGTACCCATACCGGCCGGCTGCAAGAGAGAGCTGGGAAAGCCCCTCTCCATACTGTTCCAGTTCAAATAACACTCTGGCAAAGGCAGTCCGCAACGATGAATCATCAGGATCCTGGCGAATCTCCTCTGCAAGCATCCTGGCCGCCTGACGGTAGTCCCCGATATATGCCCGAAGCTCTCCTTTCTCCGCCTGGAAGAACCGGGCAGCATACTCCGAAACCGATTCACTCTGCTGATCGCTCCCTGAGAGAATCCGGGCTGCGGTATGCAGATATCTGACCTCTACCGTGTTTGGAAGGGAATTCTTACATTCAGAGAAGAGAAGAGCGGCTTCTTGTGCTTCAGTAGCCAGGAGCAATAACCGACCATACATCAAAAGGCTTTTCTTCGAAGACCCGCAGATTCGAAAGTTCTCCCGCATCGCATAGAGAGCGGTATGAAAACTCCCCTCAAGATGACATGCCAGGGCACACAGGCAATAATCCATCGGACGACCGGGATTCATCTGCATGATCCGGACAGCAGTAAGGGCTGCATCGCGATATTCACCAGACCTGATAAGGCAGCTGATAAACGCTTCAAGCAGAGTGCAGTCAGATGACAATGCATCCTTTCGTGAGCT
>NZ_JAIWNS010000038.1 GCF_020216685.1 Methanospirillum hungatei
CAGTTCAAAATATGCATCGCGGTATCGATCCTGCTCAAGAAGCGTCCGGACATACATATTCACTGCAGGCCGGGAATCAGGATAATTCGTGAGAACATCCCGTGTGATTCCCTCGGCATCGTGCAGGCAACCGACCGACCTGAATGCAATGGCACGGATAAGACAGAAATCCGGCTCTTTTGAATCTGCAAACCGTTCGGATATGAGAACGGCATCTGTCCCCCGGTTTGCCAGAATGTAACAGAAACAGAGAAAAGCCTGATACTCCGGAGCTCCGCTTGCATGAGCAAGAACCTCAAAGGGAGGTATCGCGGCATCCATGCCATCGGTCATGAATAATTCAAGGGCCAAAGACTCAGGCGTCTCTTCTGACGGGGGCTTGAAATAACCGGCAGACTTCATGTGAAGCAGGGAGAACATCATATTCGTCCGGTCCCTCACTGCTGCGGTTATCAGATCCCTGATGGCCTCCCTGATCCTGCCTGATGAATACCGGGCTGATGCTTTCAGATAGATTACTTTCCATGCATCGTTTTCCTTCTCACCTGTCTCTGCCAGTCTGATCAGATCGTCATACCGGCCGGTGAAATACAGCGATGAAAGGTAGGGGATGAAGAGATCTGCGTCATCCGGAGATGATTTTAATGCAGATTCGAGAAAACCTGTGGCTTCTTCATATCTGCCTGATTTCAGGAGCTCTTCAGCCCTGAATACGGGAGCGGCCTCGGGATGAACAGGTCCATAAAAGCCATAGATATCCTGCCTGATCTCAAAAGCCTCATCATCTCTTCCACATTCGGTCAGGAGATGAGCAAGATCAACTTTTGACTGCATATCCTGGGGCTGGTCCTCACATGAAGCCCGAAGAAAGGTCTCTGCAGCACTGATGTCCCCTGATCTCCATGCTACTATCCCTTTTACATAGGGAACCAGGGGCTTTTTATCTCCCTCCTCTTCAACGGCTGCCATGATCTCTGCGGCTGCAGATACCTCCCCTTTATGAATGAGAGCGAGAGCTTTGAGTGCATGGATTATCGCCATAAATCCGGTGGCATCCGGGGTGTCACCCAGCTGGGATTGTATCCCGTCACAATATTCAATGGCCAGATCCGGGTTTCCGGTGAAGATATGGCAGATACTGATGAGGAGTTTTCGAATGCCGGCAAGACCGTTGGACATGAATTCATACTGCTGAAAAACCGAGAGAGCACTATGATAATACCCCTGGAGCATGAGATTTCTGCCCAGTTCATCCCTGAACTTCTCTTCAAAGGGATTCTCCCGGTAGATCTGATATAATTGCCGTAACGCCTCATCATGACGTTTCAGGTACGAAAGAACGATGGATCTCAGGAAGAGGAGATAGAGATTACCCTTCCAGACAGACAACCCTACGTCAACCTGAGTAAGGGCCTGGTCATATGCCTCTGCATCAAGAAGAGCCGTAACCCGGGTGATCAGAAAATCAAACCAACTGCGTCCTTCCTGTTCAGGTATATCTTCCATCTTCCTTCCTCCGTGTATTATTCTTCGACGTTAAAAATTATATATATTCGCTTACAAAATTATGCAAAACTATACATAATTATACACATGCCCATGATTTCGATCTCATCGCCCGGATAAACCAGGGGAGATCGTCAGACAACCGGGTCAGGGTATGGATCTCTTCTTACAATGCTTCAGGGAGATATAGAGATTTCCTATAAAATTTGAAAGAATTTATAGGAATATGCAGGGGTTGAAAAGGGAGGGTGTTTGCACTCTGATCAGTCAGGGGGAACATACACCAGTTCATCTCCCTGACACCGAACTTCGCCGCGATCCATAAGAAGGGCAATCCCCTGTTCTATCCTGGTCTCAAGAGCAGGGTTCATCCGTTTTATTCCAAACAGGGATCCGATTGTGCGGGTTAAAGTACTGATGCTCATCGATCCCGTCTGTTTCATCAGATGGATGATCGCGTTGGAATACTCATACATTGAGATCTCATCCGCTTTTCTCTGCCAGGGATCTCCTGCCGGGTGGGAGCGGAAGGTCACATATTCCAAAAAAGCCTGATGATCGGACCAGAAAAAGATCTGGTGTCCTTCTGTCTCCCGGTGGAAGGGAAGCGATAGGAGCAGAGATTCTATTTTCTTCTTTACGGGTGCGGTTTTCCGGGTGATCTGCCAGTGGGGGAGAAGACGTGCAATACAGATGTCACGGGGGACAGGACCTTCTACTGCCACTATCTCCTGTAAAACCCGGATGATATCTTCGTCACAGGTTCCGCTCAGCAGATCATCCTTTGTTCCCAGGACCTCATATCCCACATACGCAACATACCAGATCTCTGGGAATTTCAACGGGGGAGGGATGGGGTGTGGAAGGGGCGATCGTGCGAACGATTTTGCTTCGGATGTTGGATATCCCCAATCGACGGAGATCCCATGCTCATCATCATCCTGTTGGATCTCATCCTCTCCCTGAAGGTCATCCTCACATTTCTCCTCCGGTTCCTCGCCCTCATCCGGACAGTAGAGCATCGTCTCCGGTGCATACTCACTCCTGATCTCTTCGATGATCTGGATGATGCGATGCAGCTCAACCTCCTGCTCATCCCACCAGTCGGTGGACCATATCCGGTGAATGTTCCAGCCAAGGGTATGCAGGACAAAAAAGGTGAGAACGTCACGGTCACGGGCTGATTTTGCCTCCTGGTACCGGGGTCCGTCACATACAATACCAAGAATATACCGTCCAGGCAGGTCAGGGTCCAATACTGCAACATCGATCCGGTATCCACCGCAACCGACATGCGTATGGACTTCATACCCCTGATCTGTGAGGGATTGTGCAACTTCTGACAAAATGGGCAGGGGATCCGTCTCCATCTCCCTGATACATGTCTCTGCAATCGCTTTCGGCCCTTTTTCAGCGAATTCGAGGAATGATTTCAGAAGCACGACACCCATCCGTCTGGTCCGGGACAGGTCAATGTGCTCCGGAGTCATCGAGGAGAATACCTTAATCTCTTTCCGAGCCCTGGTAATTGCCACATTCAGCCGCCGTTCTCCCCCGTCACGGTTCAGCGGCCCGAAATTAAGGGAAACCCTGCCCGATTTGTCAGGACCATATCCGACAGAGAAGAGAATGACATCCCGTTCATCGCCCTGAACATTCTCAAGGTTTTT
Organism: Methanospirillum hungatei; assembly: GCF_020216685.1. Taxonomy (GTDB): domain Archaea; phylum Halobacteriota; class Methanomicrobia; order Methanomicrobiales; family Methanospirillaceae; genus Methanospirillum; species Methanospirillum hungatei_B. The sequence continues at coordinate 3,177 of NZ_JAIWNS010000038.1, forward strand.
GATAAAGACCGAATCAGGACGATCATCGCTGAAGTATGGTTCTATATGAGGTCTTATCCGCCGCTCCTTCTCCAGAAGCGTCCGAATGAGATCCTGCTGCCGTTCGTTAAACGTGATCACCCCGATCGAGTCTGATGACGTGGCAGGATCGCAAAGCCGCCGTACTATCTCGCTGACCACCGCTTCAGCCTCTGCCCGGTTTGTCCGGGTATTTCCTGAGTCAAAGATCCCATCAATGTGGACAAGGGAGATGGCAGGGCTGGTATGAGGCGATGGAAATGTCATGAGACGGTTTCGGTAAAAGTGGTAGTTACTAAAGGCGATAAGACTCTCATGCCTGCTCCGGTAATGCCATGAGAGGTACAACTGCGGGATATCTGATGCAATGCACTCATCCAGAATACTCTCGAGATCCAGAGCAGATGTCCTGAAATCATCTCCATCACTCTCATTCATCCGCTGAAAGAGGCTGGTCGGAGGGAGCTGTTTTGGATCGCCAACAATAATGGCAGAATTTCCCCGTGCAATCACCCCAATCGCATCAGATACCGGGATCTGCGATGCCTCGTCAAAGATGACCAGGTCAAACCGGTGGACATCAGGGTCAAGGTACTGGGCAACCGAGATAGGACTCATCAGCATACAGGGCTTTAATCGCGGGAGTATTGTGGGAATACTCTTAAAGAGACTCCTGACCGGCATGTGACGCCGCTGCAGGTGAATCTGATGACGCAAAACCCCAAGTTCCTCCTTCTCTGCCCCTTCACCCCGTGGGATCCGTGCAGATAGTCTGGCCTCTATCTCCTTTCTGGTCAGGTAGGTGAATGTCTCATCAATCTCCCTGAATTTTTCGATGGAATCCTCAAACTTCGGGCGGTAAAATTCCTTCAGCACCGGGTCCTGTTCACGAATTCCGTCTACCCAGTTCTGGTAATAACTCCGGAGCAGCAGATCCTCAATCTGGGAATGGGCAAGTGTTGCATCCTCATACCGCCTGATAACCGGTGAATACCCCTTCTCCTCCGCTATCTGCCTGATCCGGTTCCACTGACACCAGCTCTTCAGCTCTGACGTCTCCTTCTCCCATCCCTGAACCGTTGCTGCCTGGGCGCTGAGAAGATCGGTCACTGTTTGCTGCGGCCAGAGTATCAGAGGGTCATACTGCAGCAGATCGGCAAGGGATGATCCGTCATGGTCATACTGGTGTAATGCATCCTCATATTCAGAGAACTGCTGCCGAATCAGCCTGGCATCTGACTCATTCATAAGCCGGAATGTCAGATCACTCCAATAGGTGACAAGCCGGACATACCCCTCCTCATCCTCCCTGATGCGGGATGCAGCAGCCGAAACTGCCTCTGCTGACAGGAACAGGTTCTCACAGGTATCAAAGTCCTGATCCTTCTCATTCCAGTGCCGGCCAAAGAACAGGGCAGCACGATCAGAGAAATTCCGGATGATATTATCCAGTTCCTGCATCCGGTGGATCTTCGGGATGTCAAGAGAGAATTCTTCAACCGGTGGAATGCCCATGAGACAATACGGCTGAATATCTGATTGTATCTCCCGGACCAGTGCTTTCCGCCGCAGAAACCAGGCTGATCTCATGCTCTCGATCTTTCCTGAAAGAGAGGTGCAGTCAATCTGGGAGATATCCGGATGGTACCGTTCTGCCAGATAATTCCATATCCTGTTCCGCTCCTTTCCATCCTGGATAAACCCGGCTATCTCTTCACGAATATGCGGGTCCCGAAGAGCAATAAGCAGATCAGGGGAGAGGGCACATCCAACCGTGCTGATTAGCCGGTATATCGGGATAATCTCGGTGAGAATTGACGGAGGAGATGCCGGATCAATTCCCAGAACATCACACAGAATTGGAAAGAGGGAGGAGAGTTTCTCAACAGAGGATCTGAACTGTCCTAGCCCCGTCTCCACTGCCGTCTTCCACCTGACACTCCACTCTGTGCAGTGTACCCCTGCCCAGACATTATCCCGTGGATGGACGATCTGCCCGGTAATGATCCTTGTATTATGAATAAATGCCTTAATATCCTGTAGCGTTTCCCTGGTACAATCAGATGCATCCGGCCATGAAAGCGGTATATGCTCAACATTTCGAAGACGAATAAGACGCTCGAGCCCCTGGTAGAAACTCTCCCCGGTGCTCCTGACTGAATGAAGGGCATGGACATAGGAGTTCAGCCCGGCCCGAAGGTCTGCCAGATACCCGGCATACAAAGACCAGTCATCAGGAGCAGGCAATTCATCCAGGGAAAGGACCTCTTCAAACTGGCGCAATACCTCCCGTTTATGGCTCTTGTTTGAGTGAAGTTCAAGGCAGAATGGTGCAAGACCGGACTCTTTCAGACGGCTGTGAACCACATCAAGGGCCACCCTCTTTTCAGACACAAATAATACTGTCTTCCCAAGAGCCAGGCAATGGGCGATGATATTGGTGATGGTCTGCGACTTGCCGGTCCCCGGTGGTCCATGGAGGACAAAAGTCTTCCCTTCCCCGGCAGCAATGACCGCAGCAAGCTGTGACGAATCAACACCAACCGGACAGAACGCATCTCTAGGCTGCACCGCTGAGTCAAGGGTTGCCGGCTTTCGGAATGATCCATCCTTCGGGAACGGAAAGAGGTGGGGGTCCACGAGGTTACTTACCAGGGCATTCTCCATGAAGGCTTCTGCATGGGTAGAGAGATCCCGCCACATGAGATACTTGAGGAAGGTGAAGTGACCGATGACTGCCGTGTTCAGGACCTCATATCTGGGCAGATTCTTCACACTCTTCCTGAACTGGTGCAGAACTGCAGCAACATCAACCCCATGCTCATCCATCGGAAGTGGGTCGATGGAGGGTATCTCAATCTGGAAATCCTGGTACAGTCGCTCCAACAGGGTAGTGTTGACCCGGGGTTCATCATCCCCCATACGGATCGAGAACCCGGCAGTCACATCTTTTCGGGTAATTTCAAGGGGTATGAGCAGGATGGGTGCATGAAGGGGGGGGTCGGAGCTCTCTGTCTCATACCAGATCAGGGTCCCGAGTGCAAGGTAGAGGGTTTCTGCTCCGCTCTCTTCCAAAGACTTCTTCGCCTGGGTATAGAGATTGTACAGTCTCTTGCTCAGTTCCTTCTCCGATATCTGACAGTATAACCGGTTTCTGTCCAGCTCCTCGATGAAATACCCGAACAGGGGATCATGCGGGAGCAGGGAGGAGGAATTGAGGACCCCTCCGGTATGATCAAAGTGATGAACATGAAACGCCCTCCCTTCTGATACCGCATCCTTCAGCCGCGTGAGATCCGGAGTCAGAAGCGTGAGATGAGACACGGAATTATGCATATTCAGCAGGTGGTTTCGGAGTGTGAGATCAAGGAGATTATGCATCCACCGTTCGAGCCGGGGGTAGCAGGATCGTTTCTTCTCAGACGGAAGGAAAGGCAGAGGCGGATGAATCTCCTTAGGAGGAGCAGGGATAAAGCCGCCAGATCTCTTCCCCTCAGGGAGGATATCCGGCTCTCTTCTCCGGTCCTGATCATCCGGTATCGGGGTTTCATCGGAAACTGCGAGGTCTTCTGCCCACACCGGAAGAGGAATGATGTTATATCTCCCATTTCGTGAGGTTTTGACATCAATAGCACAGAAAAAACCCTGACTCTCAGAGAGGTTACCGGCTCCACTGGTCACAGACATCTCAAAAGGAACCGGGGTATCAGACGTCGCCGTCACCACGTCAAGAACGAAAATTTCACCAAGTTCCACCCTCTTTCTGATGGGAAGAGAGGCTTCAATGACCACATCGCTGAAGGTGTCAGGAATCAGCCAGCATCCGGCAAAGGCATGGCCCTCGGTGATACATATGAGGGGATGAAGACCGATTCGCTCAAGACATCCGGCATACAGAAGGGAGAGATCAAGGCAGTTCCCCATCCGGTCCCCGATTATCGTATCTGCAAGCCTGACCTTCTGTCCTTCCTGTTCAAATCCGGCTTCAGGTGTCGCATACTTGATATGCAGATCCTGCAGTGCAGCATAGACCGCCGCCGCCATCTTCCTGACCCGGTTGCTGTCACGAGTCTGATACCCGGTCAGTGAAGAGTCCTTCGTCCACGTATACAGGATATCCTGTGCCTTTTGCACGATTGTAGTAATTTCAGGACTGTTCGGGATGATAAACGCAGATATGAGTTCAGGAACTGACCGAAGACCACTCCATTGATCATAGGCAAGAATCCTCACCGGGTATGACTGAATGAGAAGCGATCTTCCCTTATGCGAGATCTCAACCGTGAATGAACCATGAACCGGAGAGACGACCTCTCTGAAAAACGCATGACGAAGGATGAGGGGAATCGTATAAATGGTGAAGGTCTCCCCAGGTGAGATCTTTGAAATGATGATCTCATACGGATCAGAAAAAGAGGGATCTGAGGTGATGCCAAGACGTAAGGAATTCCAGGGAGTATCTGTCAGGTTCCCGACCTTTATCCGCTTGATGACAGGAATCCGGTTCTGCTGGACCGCATAGCTGATCGCCGAATCATACTCAACGATGAGAGAGAGGGGAGATGACCTGTCAGGTATACTCTGCTGATCTGGCGGAAATTCCTCAGTATTCACCATATCACCATTCTGGTCATACGAGAAGGATCATGTTCACATCGGCATCGCGGCTGTCGGTACCGGCTATATTGATCTGGTTTGTTGCGGGTGTTTATGCTTTCGAAAAAACCGGATACCATCAGAATGAATTCTGATATCAGGTAGAATGTATTCCCCTGCACGGGGATTTGTGTGTCAGGTGGGAGAATGTGGTGAACAGGAGTTCATATGATGGATGGTAGGTTATGCAGGGGATAATAGTAGTATCCATAAAGAGATATATGAATATACGCGTATGAACATATTGAGCATTATGAGCATTGTGAACATATCTGATTCACGGGTGAATACATGACTCCTGCTACTGAAAACCTTGAGCAACTGGTCCACATCATCCCAATCGGCTATGAGATAGACCGGGTGATCACCCCGTTCCAGGAGATAAAAGCCCACCGCGTCCACCTCATCTCGATGGATGACCTGACAAAATATGATAACCCAAACGAACATGCACTGACATCCAGACAGCATGGGTTTGATGAGCGGAACCGTGCGATTCTGGAGAAGAAGGGGATAGAGGTGGAATTACACCGGATTGACATGTTTGACATCATTGAAGTCATGAAGACTATCTCCGGGCTTATTGTCAAGGAGAAGAAGATGAGGAACCGCGTCTATGTCAATATGTCCGCCTGTGGAAAGATCGCCTGCGTCGGGGCCACCCTTGCTGCCATGATCCATAATGTCAGGTTATACTATGTCAGGGCCAGCCGGTACTCATCAACAAAGAAAGAACAGAATGAACACGGGCTGTCGATATGTGATGAGGTGAAGGTATGGCAGCTTGAGAATTTCAGGTTTGCACTCCCTGATGAATCATCACTCCTCCTTCTCAATTATCTTGCGAATAGTGATGATGTACTCTCCTGTGATGATCTCATCCGGTACCTCCATTCGATGCACGTTGACGGCTTTGAAGAGGATTACTGGAATTATGCATATGAAAAGAGGAGAAAAGTGCAGACCAGATACCTGATGAAACTGCAGAACCGGTACTTAAGTAAACTGGACGATGCCGGGTACATCAAACGAAAAAAGGTCGGCAGGAATACAGTGGTAAAACTGACCAAGACCGGAAGGTATGTTGCGGCTGTGAGCGGAATAGGTGGAGATACTCAGTAAATACACCCGGAACAGGACGGCCGATAAGAAGATAATTAATTCCTCTCATCTAAAAATTTCTGATGAAAAAATTTCTTTCGCTCATGATTCTGTGTGTACTCATGATGGCAATTCACGGATCATCTGTCTGTTTCGCCGCCGAAACCCCACGGCTGGTAGATTATTCATTGGACCGGTTCAACAAGGCCCCTGACCTTGTCAACACCGAACTGGACCGTATGAATAAATCACCGGTTCTGGTCGATACAGCACTGGATAGGTTTAATAAGACATCAAATCTGGTGGACACAGACCTTGAACGGTTCAATAAAACTCCTGAACTTGTGGATACCAGACTTGATCGGCTGAATAAGGCACCTGTCTTTGTCAATACCGAACTGGATCGGTTTAATAAGACACCGCAACTGATAGATACAGAACTTGATCGGCTAAACAAAGCAATAGAACTTGTGAATACCGAACTGGACAGGTTTAATAAGACACCACAATTGATAGATACAGATCTCGATCGGTTAAACAAGGCAATGGAACTTGTGGATATCGAGCTGGATCGGTTTAATAAAAATTTTGATCTGGTTGATACTGAACTGGATCGGTTCAATAAGACCCCATACTGATAATTATTTTTTTATGAACCTGGTTCTCCACCCTTTTCTCATCTGAGGTTTATTCATCTTCAGATGTTCAGAAGGGATCAAGAGAGCCAGATTACCCATGGCGATCTTATTTCCAGGTTCAAGTGCCAGCACCCGCATCGACATCTCTCGTGACTTGTCGTTTTTGTCAAGGAACCGGTATAACGTTCCAAGGTTATTCAAACCGATAACATAATCCGGTTTCAGCGCTACAGCACGCTCTAAATCCTTCAATGCTGCCTCAAATTTTTCCAGCTGCATATATGCAATTCCCCGGTTCCCAAGGGCAGTCACATCCTCAGGATTATGCTTCAGGATCAATGTTAACCATTCAATCCCTTGGTTCCACTGACCCATCTTTATATAAGAAAGTGCAACTCCATGGAATGGACCAATATCTCCCTGAGAAAGGGAACATGATCTTTCATATGCCAGAGCAGCATCCCTGAATTTCCTGTTATGATAAAGGATATCCCCATAGGTTTTCCATGTCCCAGGAAGATGAGGGGAGATTTTTGTCGCCTGCGCTGCGGTCTTCTCTGACTCTTTTACCCTGTCCAGAGCATATAGTACCTCCGCTTTTGATGCCAGTATCAAACCGTCATTTGGATACAACAAGAGGGCTTTTTCAAGATCCGAAAGGGCCTCTTTATACTTTCCAGACTCCTCAAGAATACAAGCCCGCCCCTGATACCCCCTGGTGATATCAGGGTTATACTGAATTGCCTTTTCAAAGAAGGAAAGAGCCTCCTCTGATCTTCCCATGGAATGCAGCGTATACCCGAAGTTGACAAGTGCAAAATCATGGCGGGGATCTATCCGCAACGCCTGCTCCAATACCTCTATCGCCTCTGATGATCTCATAAGGCTGTTCAGACACGCAGCCTTTGTCGTCAGGGCATCCATGGACTCCGGATTTAGAAGGAGGATGTGATCCAATGTTTTCAATGATTCTTCGGGTTGATTATTAAACTGCTGAAGTACTGCTTTTTGATATAAAAGTGATTCTGATGTAGGATCCTGGGAGAGTTCCTTATCTATGATAGCAAGAGCGCCACCAACATTTCCTTTCATCAGTTCCTTCTGAATAGTTTCAGGCCATTGAATTGAATAATAGATCTCCATGTATCTCTCTCTAATAAACGAACTTCTTTCCGAGATCTGAACACATCTGTTTCACCGCTTTTCTCCCGCTCAGGACAGCTCCTGGTATTCCCCCGCCCGTGACAACCCACTGACCGGCCATGGAAAACCCGGAGAGACCGGGGAGTATCTGTGGCAGATCCAGGAAGAAGGAGTCAGGGGTGACCTGCCAGCCCTCATAACTTCCTTTCCAGTTCCCGGTATACCTGACAAAAGTCATGGGTGTTGCTACATCCATAATCTCACATCTTTCAGATAAATCTGGGTACTGCTGACATAAAAGGGTGAATACTTCTCTTCCGACATTATCCTTTTCTATCCGGTAGGTTTCACTTTGGTATGGCAACCGGTCCCAGTACGAGTAATCTGCAGTAATCCATGTCGTAATAACTCCTTTCCCTGGTGGATAGAGGGTGGGATCATGGACATGGTTCCTGTAACTGATGGTATCCTGCTTCACTCCGGCAATCTCAACCGGATTGTCAAACAGTATGGTCAGATCCTTGGGGATATGGGAGAGATCTGTATTCAGCCCGAATGAGATGAAGACGATCGGGGGGAATGGTTTCAGGTTCTGGTAATAGCCTCGGATGGTGTCATCACAGTATGCTCCCTTCAGCCAGTCAAAGATCGTGGTATGCCCGTCGGCACAGGAGATGACGTAGTCAGCATACCGTTCTGTCCCGTCTGCAAGTCTGACCCCCTTTGCCCGGTTTTTTTCGGTGATGATTGCGGTTACCTTGCTCTTGTACCGAATGGTCCCGCCAAGGTCCCGGTATCGTTTCTCAATTGCCTCTGCACATGGCAATGATCCTCCAATCGGATATCCGGCATTTTTTGCCCCCTGCATAGCAAGACCCATAAGCGGAAAGAACATCGACTGCCCTTCCCATCCAAACCCTGCCGTGAGAAGATCTCGAAGTACCGGGCTTTTCACTTCTGACAGAACATCATGAACCGTTGGCTTATACCGTTTCATCAGGCTGAAATAAGGGATATACCGGATGATATCAAGAATGGTCATGTCAACCGATGTCTCCATCCGGCTGAGTTTTTGGATATCCTTGCAGAGCCGGGAGATGAAGGGTTTGTCGTCCGGTGATATCCGGATCAGCTCCTCGTATAACCTCTCAGGATCCGTGTAGAGTGTTATCTCGTTCCCATGCCCATCACGAACAGTTGCCCATGAATCAGGATGATGAAACCTTCTGCCCTCCATCAGTCCGAGTTTGTCATAGACCTGGTACAGGGCAGTCCCTGGTTTTGAGCCGCAGAGCCAGTGGATACAGAGATCAAAGGTATACCCCTTCCGGTTCCACGCGGTACACAGGCCACCGGGGATTGTATGCATCTCCAGGATCTCTGTCTCAAATCCGTTCATCCTGGCAAAACAGCCAGCAGAGAGCCCTGCCATCCCGCCACCGATAATCAGAACTGACGGAGCCATATGGTATAGGGATAGGTGATGATGGATGATATTGGCTATGATGGATATGACTCAGTTCTCTATGTATTCAAAGGCCTGATAAATAAAAGAGGGAATGGTTGGACAATCACCCGGTATACCTGACCAGATAAATCACCCCGTTCATATCATCAGAGATGAGCATTGATCCATCGGGAAGAATCTCAACATCGACCGGCCTTCCATACACCTTCCCATCCCTTAGCCATCCTTCGATAAACGGCTGATAAGAGGTAGCAGTTCCATTCTGTATTGTGACCTCAGTGATCCTGTACCCGATAGGATCTCGTCGGTTCCACGACCCATGCTCAGCAATGAAGATCGAACCTGCATACCTGTCAGGAAACATACCTCCCGGATAAAACCGCATCCCAAGTGAGGCAACATGCGGCCCAAGGTCCTGTGCCGGGGGCGTGCAATTCACGCAATTATCCGGAGCAACGGAGCCGAATTCAGGATCTGCAATATCTTGTCCATGGCGATACGGATACCCAAAGAACATCCCCTTTTCAGGTGCATGATTCAGTTCATCAGGAGGGAGATCGTCACCGAGCATATCACGGCCATTATCCGTAAACCAGAGATCACCAGTCCGGGGATCCCAGTCAAAGCCAACGGTGTTCCGGATTCCATGTGCAAAGATCTCACGATTGCTTCCATCAGGTCTCATCCGGTGAAGGGCAGCATACCGATCATCGGGAGGGAGACAGATATTGCAGGGTGCACCTACCGGGATATAGAGCATCCCATCCGGACCAAATCTGATAAATTTCCACCCATGAGCAGGATCAGATGGAAATGCGGTGCTAATGATTACCGGTTCAGGAATCGTTGGAAGGGACGTCACAATACCAGGAAACTTGAGAATCCGGTGAATCTCTGCAACATAGAGATCCCCATCGAGCAGGGCGACGCCATTCGGAGCATGAAGGCCGGTCGCAACCGGGATGAGCATCTCTGCAACGCCATCCTTATCAGTATCACGGACTGCATAGACCGAATCTCCCCTGGTACCGACAAAAAGAGTCCCATCAGGACTGTATGCAAGAGAGCGGGCACCCGGAATACCGGTCGCAAAAATGGAGACAGAAAACCCTGGGGGGACAGAGAGCTGTCTGATTATATGGTCATACGAGCTGGTGGCAGACGTCCCGGCTCCCCCGGAGAAGAGGTTACTCTCACCTGATCCTGCAGGATTTTGGAATACGGCTTGAGAGAAAAACAGGATACACAGGAGAACAAACCCGGCCAGGAGAATTACCAGGAATGTCCGCTCACGGATATGAGAGAACATACACCGGTATCACACGGAGGGATAATCAAAATACCGGTTACCGGTGTACTCATTCTGAGTTTTTTAAAACTTCTGATGAGCTATCAGTGACCAGACCGGTTAATTTCCCAAAGCCCCTTCCTGAAAAAAATCAGGGGAGATTGTCTTTTTCACCCGGTTATACTTTTTTTCCGGTCTGGCCTGCCAAAAGAGAACCTGATCACATCTTTAGGACAGGCATCAATACAGGCTCCGCACAGGATACATTCAGCCTGTTCCATCCGGCCCTGTTCGACCATGGAGAGGACATCAAGCGACTGGGAGCATTCCTTTGTGCACCGGCCACAGCTGATACAGTCTTCTGAATGAGCGGTCAGCTGAAGACCGGGAAGACCTATGGCATTCCGGATCTTCCTGCCGACGATCATAAGGACCGATATCGGACAGAAGAGATGGCACATCCCTCTTCTCCCAAGGAACAGTGCGATTGCCGTGATGATAAAGAGGATTACAATAAACACGGTCAGTTCAATAGGGCCTGCTACCGAGAGGCCATTGGTTGTCTGATAGAATGGCTCAATTGAAGTTATCCCTCCTGCCCTGATGAAGAAGGCAAGCAGCATGAGGATCCAGAGGACAAAGAGTCCGTACCTGAACCGGTCTATCCAGGGGTTTGTTACCCGCTTTCCCTGCACCTCACGGGCCAGGTCCTGAAGAGAGCCAAAAGGACAGATCCACCCGCACCATAATCTTCCGCCTATCAGGGAAAACAGGAAGATAAAGGTGAATATGATGGCACTCCCGGTCACTATTCCAGACGCGGCTCCTTCAATGATGAGAACCGGTGAGAGGTAAAAGAAAGTGACGGGGAGGAGGAGGAATGAGATCAGAAGGATCAGACGTCTGATTTTTTGCTGGTTCATACACCACCCATTCTCAGTTTTTCAGGATCAGGCATGTTACTCTACCACACTGTATCGCTGGATATAGGTTGTATCTGCATCGGATGGTGGTTCCCAGGATCGGCGGTATACTCCGGTAAAGGTCTGGTCTCCAGGGGCAATGGCCTCAAGGGTCCACATATGCACCCCTCCGGCTCCAACAATCTGCTTATTCTCAGGGCCGATGAAGGTGTCGTTCACTATGGCAAGACCTTCGGATACAGACACATTCCAGGTGTATCCGGTTGTCGGGTTCTCCTTTAACGTTACCTTGGTCATCTCTCCTACCTTCAGCTGGACAGGAGACTCGTTATCAGTCTTGTTCTGGAGCACGGCTATCTCCTCTTCAAAGGAAAGCGGGATATCAGGTTCAGATTCAGTGTCTGTCTCCGATGGAACCGGAGTATTCTCGGGCACTACAGGGTTTTGAGCAGGATTGCTGGAAGTTCCGGTGCATCCACAGATACATACCGCTCCGGTCAGAAGCAGGATGATGAAAAGATACGAATTCATGTACTACATTCACTTCAGGGAGAGCAAAAATCTGTCGGTATCAGGAAGAGAGAAGAAATAGGGTAAAACACGGGGGATGAACAGTGGATCAGATATTTGAAGATAGCACATGACACGATAAATGTATGTCGATCATAATAAGAATTATTTATTATGGTTCGGTGGTAATCCATTATGAATGACCGAGAGCAAAGACCGCAGGATAGATCCTGATATCCTGCAGACTCTCCTTGACCAGAATCCGGTTGCAATGGCCCAGTTTGATACCCAGTTTCATTTTGTTTACGCAAACCAGGCATTTTGTGATCTCTCCGGAATCCCTTTTGAAAAACTCATCGGGACCAGGATTTCAGACCTGAAGATCTTAAAACTGGAAGGGGAAGGATCCAAAGCTGCCATCGAACAGAAACGAAGAGGGAAGGCCCGGATAGAAGTTGAATTTCCATCCGGATTTAAAATACTGAACGGCTATACCATCCCGGTTCTGGACGCACAAAAAAATGTCACATCTGCTCTCGGGGTTTATACAGATATTACGGCAGAAGAGTGGGAAAAACTGAAGACTACCCAGATAATTGAGAATAATCCCATACCATTTCTGCTGTTAAAGACTGACCTGACCATTGAAGGAACCAACACGGCATTTTTAAAAATGACCGGGTATACCACGGACCAGTTATTAAGGATGAATCTTGCCGATTTTAAGATTCTGAAACTGGAAGGAAAATCTGCTCGGGATTGTATTGCATCAAAAAAAGAGGCTATCAGCGATACATTCATTGAGTTCCCATCAGGAAAGAAACATATCAGGATCTATTCCATCCCGCTTCTTGATGAGAAGAACGAAGTAAACTCAGTTCTCATCACCTGTGTTGACCTGACCCCCCAGAGACGGCTGGCTGAATATCAGCAGACAGAAGTTGAACGTCTTGCACAGAACCTTCAGAACCTGGCAAAGGGAGATCTACACTTTGATCTGACCACCGGTCAGGCAGATGAATATACAAAAGAGGCCCATGGACAGTTTGCCACCATCCAGGAGAACCTGAAATCAGCAGGTGAGAACCTGACCGGAGTAACCAAAGAGATGGATCGGCTCATCCAGGCGATAACAGCAGGAAACCTGAAAGTCATGGGAGAGGCAGATAAATTTGCCGGCACATATCAGGAGATCATAAACGGCCTGAACAGAGTCATAAAGACGGTTGATGTCCAGGTATCTGGAGCAATTGTCCTCTCCGGTGAGTATGCAAAAGGAAATTTCTCGGTTATCCCCCCGAATATCAAAGCTGAAGGGGACTTTCTTATCTTAAAGGAGGCACTGATGGACATCGGAGTCCAGGTCTCTGCAGTGCTGAAAGAGATAGATAGGGAGATGGAAGAACTCACAACCAGGGCTGAGGAAGCAAATGCCGGAGTGAAGGATGTTGCAGAAGGCTCGGCCATGGTAGCAAAGAATGCCGCAGAGGTTGGCAGCCAGAGTGAACGGGGGAAACAGAATATCGATCAGGTCCTCCGGGCCATGATGGATCTCTCGGCAAATGTGGAGGAGGTGGCATCAAGCACCGAATCGGTCAGCAGGGTCACGCATGACACCGATGAACTCTCCAAGAAAGGGGTTGATCTTGCACATAATGCAGAAAACGGTATGAAAGGGATCATGGCATCCTCCGGTGAGGTGGAGCGGATCATCACTGAAATTAAGGGTGAGATGGCACAGATAGGAAAGATAGTCAATGTTATCACGGACATTGCAAGCCAGACCAACCTTCTTGCCCTCAATGCCGCCATTGAAGCAGCCCGTGCCGGTGAAGCAGGACGGGGATTTGCCGTTGTTGCAAGTGAAGTCAAAGCCCTGGCACTTGAATCACGGCGGTCTGCAGAAAATATTGCAGAGATGATCACCAGTCTGCAGAAAAAGTCTGATGAAGCAGCAAAGGCTATGGACCAGGCAGAAAGTGCCGTTTCACAAGGGAATGAGGCGGTTCTTGAAACCCTGAATATCTTCAACCAGATCGTCGAGTCGGTCGGACAGATTGCCAGAAACATGGATGATGTGTCAAAGACCACCGAGCAGCAGGCGGCATCTGTTGAAGAGATTACCGCAAGTGCTCATGAGGTGAACAGTCTGGTCGGGGAGATTGCAACCGAAGCGATATCCGCAGCATCTGCAGCAGAACAGAGCTCAGCCGGGACAAGCCAGATAGTGACCGTGGTTGAGGATCTGAATAAAATAATTATTGAAGTTTCCAGGGCAATCGGAAAGTTTCAGTATCGATAAAAAAGAATTAAAGTAACTTCATAGTGGTCTGTTCCAGACTCCCAAATCCACTATTAGTTGTGGTCATTGTGGTGATGATCATCTGAATCAGTTTCCCAAACGAATTATACCAAAACTCGGTTGTATAATCATAGCCATTCGTTTTGGTAACAACAATCCCCTCATAATCATTTTTTGTAATACTGCTGATAATTCCGGTATCAGGATCCTGATCAAAGGTACCGGTCCCAAGGTTCATTGCCTCGGGAGGTATAAAAATCCCTCCAATATGGGCCATACCAGATACTGCCGGAGTTGAACTCTGTGATGTGATTATATCCTGCGAGACCGTGGACACTACAAGCGGGACAAAACGGTTTGTCACCGATCCAAAAACATACGTACTGCTTCGGGGATACTGCGCAGGAGGACCTATTTGTCCATCCACCGAGAAAACCTTTGCTCCAGAGTATGATAGATGAAGTCCATCTGTCACCCATGTTGGCATTTTTCCGCCCATCCACGGAACCTGTACAGTCCTGATATTTCGTAAGGCAAATATTGAGTAACTCCCGGACTGGCGCAGATACTGCTCACCCCCATCCTGGAAAAGGGCATTATTCTTAATATCCAGTTTATGATAGAGGAGCATACCGGTCTTCAGATCATATATAATCGTCAGAATTCCGCCAGCCCCATCTGAAGAGAAGTCAAATTTAATTGCTTCATACGCAGTTCCTCCGGTTGAATAGGGTAAATGAGTAACTACAACTGTCTGAGTTGACTTGTCCGCAACTTTAGCAATAACATCAGGATTTACCCAGAACGGGCCACAGCCGGCAGGGTAGACACTCCCATGACTGTACACCAGGTGCATGGTATCATAGGGGGGCTTTGGGGCATATGAATCGGTCGTAACCGCGATGGAATTTCCGCTTATCCCAACAACGGTCAATTGGGTAATGCCAGCTCCAGTCCCGGCATTATCACTTGAAATCGCAAATCCGTATTGATTTACTTCTTCACTGCCATAGGTGACCATGGTATTATAGGAGAACCTGACCCCTTCAGTAACCCAGGAAGGGGCAGGAGCAGTCAGAAGTTCAGGAATGAAGATCGGAAGAGGATTTTCCACGCCTGACACCAGAAGCGGAGATGCAAGTGAGGGGGCAGATACCACAATCGAAGCAAAA
>NZ_JAIWNS010000228.1 GCF_020216685.1 Methanospirillum hungatei
TTTTATCGTTAAAAATAGGTAGTTTTTCAGGAGTCCCTTTACAATACTATTCTAAGTAAAATTTGAAGGCATTCTCTGGTATCTCGTAAATATTCACTATTTCATAAAAATTCCCTTGATTTTCGAGGCAGGAGTAATCTGATGATATCATACGGTATGGTGATTGGGACATGAGCATCTGAAGGGCTGGCATGTGTGAAGGCTATCTGACGGATACCATTTCCCCGGGGAACTATCTGATTTACGGTTCTTAGGATAGCAGGAATCAGCGCAATGAAGATGGCCTCCGCTTCTCCCTTTTTAGTCCCTTGTCGTCGACATCCAAAATCGCCCGGACTGCAGGAACGTGAGGAGTTGGCATACCTCTGTTATGTCCTCTTATTGGACCCAAACCATACATCCAGGCGAAAACAACTGACCGGATCAGATCATATGTGGTCATCAGGGGGATTAAGCACCACAGATGCCCGTGTCAGGAGATGATACTGTGGGAAAAGAGATGAGAGTGTTTTAGAAAATATGGGAGAAAAGGAGGGTCGCTCCCATATGGTGATAGAATCCCTGGGTAACTGGAAGGACTGGTCAGTACAGGGAGGGGACAATACCAGGTTTGTAGGTCTCACTCTCTGAACGTCCTTCAAATCCACCGACACTTTTTACCTGAAGGTTGTGTGAACGTGCCTCAGCGATGAGGTTCTTTGACTCCTTGCTGACTCCGTTTGAGAGGACAAGCAGGTGAGTTCCATATTCAGCCATCTCTGAGTCACGGATGAAGAGTGCTGCATTGATGTGGCTCTGAAAGTCTGGGGCGAATTCCTTGTACTTTATGCCATGTTCTTCTGCATACTGTCTGGTGTAGGTATCAACGCCCCCAAAGCCGCCAGATACAATCTCATCAACTCCACCAATTTCAGAGATGTACTTGCTGATCTCTGCATATACCCGATCTTTTCTTTCGCAGGTCCGAAGTCCGGTAACGATGAGTTTCTTCATGGTAATTCTCTCCAGATTCATGTGTCATCAGCACCGATGCACATGTGAACAAACATCCTTGTTTTTCTGGTTAAAAGTAGATATCTTATCTAAACTCCATAAAAAATACTTTTATATACTAAATTAATCTCTTTACCCTATCTATGCTATTCGGTCTTCACGAATTTTTCTTGGATTCATAGTTCCTCTTTAGAAAATTAACAATCCGGTATATCTCTCTGGTGATTGGGGAGATAAATATGAAAAATGGCTGAGATATTCAGTCAAGAGAAACAGGGGACATGAGAGGAGGGTCTCATGCATCCGGGGATATAGTCAGATAGACGGAGGAGATCCCGTATGGCTTTAGTAGAATGTTCCCGGATATGCACCGGCATACCCGCTTTCATGTCCGGGCATTCCTTTAAAGACGCCGATAGTCTTGATGGTGAGGCGGTTTCTTCTGGCCTCTTCGATAAGGTTTAATGATTCCTTGCTGATTCCGTTTGAGAGGACAAGCAGATGAGTGCCATACTCAGCCATTCGGGCATCCCGGATAAAACTTGCTGCATTGATATGGCTCTGCCAGTCTGGAAGGAACTCAACATACTTGATTCCGTTCTCCTGTGCATATTCTTTGGCAAAGAGGTCCACGCCCTCTGAACCACCGGACACGATCTCATCGACGCCCCCTATCTCCATAATATATTTCGATATCTCAGTTTCGACGATATCCTTTCGGTCACAGGTCCGAAGTCCTGAAACGATGAGTCTTTTCATGGCTTCTCTCCTTTGTTCGCCGTGACACCAGCACCATGATGTCACGGGTGAACATACATCCTTTGGTGTAAAATCATTTTATGAAGAGTAAATTGGAGTCCATTAAAGGTATCTATATATAATTTGCATCTGATATGCATGAAAGAGGTACCTCCATGCATACATACCCCAGAAATCTCCCTGTTGGATCGATCATGGTCAGAGAGTGTTCGTCATGGCGCAATAACCAGAGCTGACTGACCGACTCCGTATGCTATTCGAGATCACAAAATCATGAGAAATCTCCCAATGAGCTCTCGTTCGGTATGATATTCTAGCTTAATAAAATCGGTTTGGTTCAGTAGTATTGATTACTCTCTGATTTTTGATATGCACAATCGCATTTCGTATTCGCATGGCGTATGCTTAATAACCGGTTCTCACAAGAGATGTGAGTAGGGAGGTCGGGAACAATCATGCGGACAGTTTTCCTGTGTGGAAAAATTCGGTCCTGAACCATGGCCACCTGAATGTATGAGTTTAGCAAAACCGTCGTTACATTCTGAATATAGGTATATCAAAACACGGGAAGACTCTCTCCCAAAACCACACACTCCCGTGTTTTATAAATCTTTCAAATTTTCTTTTAGTCTGAGCAGAAATGCCCCGGTCTGCCTGAGAAGGGTCTCAACAAGCCGTTCGGGACCTGGTGGATTTCCTGCACGTGAGATAAAAAGTACTGAACCCTGACACTCCTCTTCCAGTCCGATTCCCATACCGTGAACCTCATACTGGTTCAGATACCTGCCCAGGCATGCAAAGGGTGTCCCAGATATACCCGGATAATCGAAGATGCTTGGGGGCATCGGGGAGAGTAATCCGGGTGAGAGGACCGTGCGCACTCCAGAGATACAGGGAAATGACTTGCCGATGAGATTCTCA
The DNA here is from genome assembly GCF_020216685.1 of Methanospirillum hungatei. Lineage (GTDB taxonomy): Archaea > Halobacteriota > Methanomicrobia > Methanomicrobiales > Methanospirillaceae > Methanospirillum > Methanospirillum hungatei_B. Next base: position 2,674 of record NZ_JAIWNS010000228.1, read on the forward strand.
AAATAATCAGACAATTTTTTGTTACGCCAGTGTGTTCCCTGTGAGATCACCCTGATGGCCCCTTGCGTCTTTGAAAATGACAGAATAATTATACATGAATGTGGCCCGGTCTTTTTCAGGTAATCACCAAGGTATTGATAGAGCTGGTCGGCATTCTCTATCGTCAGAAGGCCTGTTGTAAAGTCAGAAAGGAGCGTTATCTCAAAGATAAGCTCCATTTTCGCTTTTTCCCCCCGAACCTGACTTGTGATATCACGGCCGACTGACTGATATTCTACCAGCACCCCTTCGTCATTGAACAGCCCACGATTTGTCCATTTATGCCAGGCAAGTGTCATGTCAGGCATAATAACCGGGTTTTCAGTGATAACAATCGGGTTATTGACGGTGATATCAGCAAACTGCGATCGTACCCGCTTCATATCCCTGGGTGGTATGGGCGGGGTAAATTTCTTCCCGATGATATCATCCTTGTCAACACCGAATGCACGGCAGTATGCCTGATTGGCAAAAATGACCGTCCTGTCCGGGAGATAACGGATAATAAACTCTGTCTGGTCTTCAACAACTGCCCGGTAGAGTTTTTCACTGGATTTCAGGCGCTCCTGACAGAGTCTTTTCTTTGTTATATCTTCATAAAAAAGAGTTATCCCATGTATGCCACCATGCAGGACGGTTCCGATCATCTTTACATTAAAAATCCTGACATTTGTATCTGCATTGATGACCAGTTCTTTCTGCAGGGTTATTCCAGGGCCTGCACTTTCAAGTCCGCTTAATATATCATCACTGACCATCTTCAGGTTCAGGGTGAAGATCTTCTTTCCGATGATGGTCTCCGGTCCCACCCCTTCCGCCTCAAAGAATGCAGTATTTGCGAAGGTGACAACATTGTATGCATCCAGGATGAGAATGCAGTCAGATGTGACACTGAGCATCTCATACAGCGGCATCCTCTGCGAGAGGAAAAAATGTTTCGCAGGGCCTATCCGGTCAAATTCCACGTCCCCTGATATGACCAGAACGTCGAGATATTTCGCCATGGAGTTCCGGTTGATATTCAATGCACGTGACAATTCAATCACTGTCATTCCACGGGGAGATTGACGTAATAATTGCTTGACACGTTCGAGCTCTGGTGAATACCGGTCCATGGATAACGAGTATAGAGTGGTTATTGACGCCTATTTAGTAATATGCCTTGCATATGCAGGCTCATAAAAATGTTGTGATTTTGTCCTGACTCTGACAATCAGGGCTCTGGGATCAGAGGGTTACTTCCTGGAATTTTTTCCCTGGAACACCACAGATAGGGCAGGCACCAGGAGCTGATTCCAGCGCAATGTTACCACAGACGGGGCAGAGGAATATCTTTGAAACTTCCAGATCCTTCCCTTCCTGTACTGCTGCACGTGCCTTTTCATACAGTCCTGCATGGACCTGTTCTGCCTTCATGGCAAAGGTAAATGACCTTGTGGCATCCTCATTTCCCTCTGCCTGGGACTGCTTGATGAACTCCGGGTACATATGGGTAAATTCTTCAGTCTCACCTTCAATTGCTGCGGACAGGTTCTCCAGGGTACCTGGGATACCATATACCTGCAGGTGGCGGCGTGCATGTATCTCTTCTGCAAGTGATGCAGCCTTAAAGAGTGTTGCAACTTTTGTAAATCCTTCTTCGGCTGCCTTATCTGAAAATGACGCATATTTTCTGTTTGCCTGTGACTCACCGGCAAAACCTTCCATAAGGTTGTCTTTGGTTGCCATACTGATAACATCGAGATCCATGAGGATAAGTGTTTCGAGAGGATCGGATCAGTAATCTCATCATGCACTCCGGATAACAAGTGAGGGCACAGATTATGCCTGCCAAGCGGATAACTGATATTGATCCCCTTGACCGCCCCAGGGAGAAGATTGAAAAGAAAGGGGCATCTGCCCTGAAGGACAGCGAACTTATCGCAGCAATCCTGGGAAAAGGAACTAAAAACAATGATATCCTCACCATCTCCAGACAGGTTGCTGATCTCTTAAAGAAGGACAACCTTCCGTCCTATGACACACTTCTTGAGATACATGGCATAGGCCCGACAAAAGCAGCGGTACTCATGGCCTGTTTTGAACTTGCCAACCGGTACGGGACCCCTGCAGAAAAGGAACGGATCCGGATAACAGAGCCGGATCATATCCTGAAGATATCAGAGGTGACGGACCTTTCCGGAAAATCACAGGAACATTTCCTCGTTACCACCCTGAATGGTGCTTCAGAAGTTATTTGCACCCGTACCATTACGATGGGACTATTAAATCACAGCCTTGTCCATCCACGGGAAGTCTTTGCCGATGCGATAACCGACCGTGCGGCTGCGATCATCTGCATCCATAACCATCCCTCAGGAAACCCTGAACCAAGCTCTGAAGATATCGCGGTGACCAGGCAACTCTCAGAGGCCGGGAAGATCCTTGGCATCAGCCTTCTTGATCACCTGATCTATACCAAAGGGAAGGTCACCTCCCTTCGCAGCCTTGGATATCTCTGATTATGACCGTGTGGTCAGAGCTGACCCAAGGGCAAATCCCTTATCATATGCCTCTTTCAGCAGGTCAGGGAACCGGTCCAGATCCACCTTATTATCCATGTCTTTTATGAGCAACTCATCTGCAAGTCTGCAGTCAAGGATATCACAAAACGCCAGGGTGGAGATCTTTATCCCGTCAAAGTTATTGGGCAGGTTCATGCCTGATATTGATAACAGCAGGGTCTTTCTGGTTTTGCGTTTCTCTGCTGGGATCAGGGGTGCCTTTCGCTCATATTTTGCGCAATAAAAAACCTGGCACCGGTCCATGAATGATTTCAGGTGGCCGGGAACTCCCATGGTCATGACCGGTGTGGCGATGATGAGGCTGTCCATGTTTTTGAGGAACGAATAGATAGGGATCATATCATCTTCCATGATGCAGGAGGACTGTTCCTTGCAGTAATACATCTCCCTGCAAGATGAGAACTCAAGGGATGGTACATCAATGAGGGTCACCTCGCATCCTGCCTTTTCAGCTCCTGCTATTGCCTGTTTTAAAAGTTTTGCCGTATTTCCTTCCGGAAGAGGACTTCCCAGAAGCGCAAGGATTTGTGGTTTCATACTATACAGTTCACATCATCTGTCTTTAATTCACTGTCTTTCCTATCAGGTTCATTTCATGATCCAGTGAAAATTGCTGGTATTATATCCTGAATCGAGTCTATTCTGAAAAATACGGATTCGAATCAGTTATAAAGATCAAGGATGATTACTGATATGGTGACAACCGTGACCGAAGCAAAAAAGGTCAAGGCTGGCGAAAAGGTCGGCCCGGGAAAATACGTATGTATTGATTGTGGCAAAGCACTTGAATTTACCGAGGCTGAACAGGATTTACGCAAATGCCCTGCCTGTGCCTGTGAGATGTATGACTGCTTCCCCATGACGCACATCCGCGAAGATGTAAAGACGCCTGAGGATGCAATCAATCCACCAAAACGGTAATTTTCTTTTTTTTGTCCGGCCCAACGCCACGTATCGTCTGATGAACATATTCTTTCGGAGGAGATTTCAATGGTAAATGTATCAGAAGAAGGACAGGTATATGAGTGTGAAATCTGTGGAAATGTAGTAAAAGTGCTTGAAGTCGGAGGGGGAGAACTCGTCTGCTGTGGTGAACCGATGGTTCTGCAGGGGTGAGGGGCATGTCTTCAGGGATGGATGATCTTGAGAAGAAGATAGGAAAGGTCCCCAAAATCTTTAAGAAACTGGCTGAGACCGACCCTGACATACATGAGATGATTCTCCGCCTGGACCAGTATATCTGGGATGACGGAGCATTGTCCCGAAAGACAAAAAAACTCATCGCGATTGCCATTGCTGCTTCCATGAGGGACCAGCATGCGATCAAGGCCCAGATGGCAGGAGCAAAAAACCTGGGAGTAACCAAGGATGAAGTCGAAGAAGCTCTCCGGGTTGCGTATCTCCTGGCCGGAATGCCTGCCTATGTGAACGGAAAGGTAATTGAAGAAGAGATAATGTGATTGTATATGTGTTATGAAGAAGAGTGCGAATGTGACTGTGTGGGATTTCCAATCCTTGGTGAGCCTGCACCGGATTTTGAAGCGGTAACAACCCATGGAAAATTAAAACTATCCGACCTGAAGGGTAAATGGGTAGTGCTCTTCTCCCATCCGGCAGACTTTACCCCGGTCTGTACTACTGAATTTATTGCATTTTCACAGGCTGAGGCTGAGTTTAAAGCACTCAATGTTCAGCTGATCGGTCTTTCCATCGACAGTGTCCATTCCCACCTGGCATGGGTCATGAATGTCAAGGAGAAGATGGGAGTTGA
>NZ_JAIWNS010000229.1 GCF_020216685.1 Methanospirillum hungatei
CTGTGATGGTATTTAATCTATTCTTATGGGTGTTGCCTAATAGGGGGTCTTTATTCTTACGAGATATATAAAACATTAAGCGCCTGCACAATATTATATATAATAATTGCGTATTAATTCTTAACTTTGAAGGGTGATCGATCATGATGAAACAACTAATATTCATTTCCATTTCTCTCCTCCTTATCTGTATTGGTTTACAAACAGTTGCGGCGACTTCAGATACTGCTGTTCCCGTTCAGTCGACGGTGGTCAAACCTCCTGATGTGGGAGTTCCAGCATATCATTCCCCGCCGTCGATAGTCGGTCCGGTACCGCAAGTGGCCGGTCCCCCGGTCAGCAGACCTGCTATGAGCATTGTCCAGTCCCCTGTGATGAGTAGTACAGGATCTGGTCAGACGACAACAGAACAGGGATCGTCCATGAATAGTACTCTGAACACTTCGTCAGAGAGCCCTGAATATGCACCGGACCGGGTTATCGTTAAGTTTAAGCCTGTTTTAGGCTCTGAAAAATCAACCTTAAGCCAGGTACAGGCAGAAGCACACGCAGCCATGGGTGCGACGGTTCTTGCTGATTCAAAAACTCTTGGAGTTGAGGGTATGCAGGTCGTTCGTGTTCCAAATAGCACCGGGACAATGAAAGCGATCGGGCTGTACCGGATGAACCCGATGGTTGAGTATGCCCAGCCTGATTATCTGTATCAGGTGTATCCGGTAGAAAATGTTCACATTCCGGTTCATGTAAATCAGGATGCCGTTTCATACCGTGAATCTCTCGTCCAAGGCAAATTTGTTCCCTCTGTCGGGCCATCTCCCGCACCCGCTGAAGAGAATGGCCATCGTCCGGCACCTCCATCCAGTGTATCTGCTGGTGCCATATCTGTGATCAATGAGTCGGAAGAATTTGGCTACATGCGTTTATCACTTGAAGATATTGCACAGATCCAGAGCGATTACAATGCCGCGGTTAAGGTGGAAAATGCTCCTCTGTCATCAATTCAAGGAAGTAAAAGCCTGCTCTCCAACATCCAGTACACCCCATCGGAGCGGAACCAGGGCAACTGTGGGAACTGCTGGGTATGGGCTTCGACCGGGGTTATCGAGAATGCCCTCACCGTTCAGAATGGGATAAAGAACCGGCTGTCGATTCAGTATTTTGATTCAAATTACAATGGGGGCAGTGCAACAACCGGTGCTTGCAATGGTGGATGGGCCTCGACTTTTGCGAATTTCCATAGTACCACCGGATTTAAGCAGGTTATCCCCTGGTCAAATACCAATGCCTATTACAATGACCGGTATGCCTGCAATTATGGATGTGGTGCACAGACCCCTGCTTCGAGTATTGCAACCTCTCCAAACTACCCGATAACCAGCATCTCCACCAGCTGGATAACGACAACCGGAGTCTCACAAGCGCAGGCTATTGCCAATATCAAGGCACAGATTGATGCAAACAAGGCAGTCTGGTGGGCATTCTTCCTTCCTGACAGTTCTTCATGGAGTGCATTTAATTCATTTTGGGCATATCAGACCGAATCGGCGCTCTGGAATCCGGATAGTTACAATAATATGGTCTATGGATCATCCGGAGGGGGGCATGCGGTTATCATAGTCGGATATGATGATACCAGCAGTGATCCAAACCAGCGGTACTGGATAGTCCTGAACAGCTGGGGAAGCAATTCGAATCGTCCGTACGGTCTTTTCAGACTGAAGATGAATATGGACTATGGCGGAAAGTCGTCCCAGGGGTACCAGAATCATTATTTCGCAATCTTCAATGTCAACTATGGAATAGCCGCCCAGACCGGATCAATCAGTGTATCGTCTACTCCGTCCGGTGCCCAGATCTGGCTTGATGGGACTAATACCGGGAAGGTAACTCCAAATACCCTCACATCCGTGACTGCAGCATCCCATGCCGTCACGCTGAAACTGACCGGGTATACAGATTATTCTACCTCGGTTACGGTTCCATCCGGTGGGACTGCGACAGTATCGGCCACTCTTACTGCAGTTCCGAAAGGATCCATATCAATAGGTTCAAATCCGACTGGTGCATCCGTGTATTTGGATAGTGAGGCAAAGGGAGTTACTACTCCGACCACTTTGAGTAATGTTGCGACAGGTACTCATACGGTCAGGCTGAGCAAATCCGGGTATCAGGACTGGTCACAAAGTGTATCGGTCACTGCAGATCAGACTACAACCGTCAGTGCAACGATGACTGCGGTCACACCTGGGAGCCTGGTAATTCCAAATGATCCTTCGTTCTCATCCCTGTATGGTCTTCATAATACCGGACAGACAGGTGGGACTGCTGATGCAGATATTGATGCCCCTGAAGCCTGGGCCTATGTGACCGGGTCGTCGGATGTCATTGTTGCTGTGGTGGATACCGGGGTTGACTATAATCATCCGGATTTAGCGGCAAATATGATTGCCGGATATGATACCCGGAATAATGATAGTGATCCGATGGATGATCATGGACATGGGACCCATTGTGCCGGGACGATTGGAGCGGTCGGCAATAATGGCATTGGTGTTACCGGGGTGAACTGGAATGTCAAGATTATGCCGCTGAAGTTTTTAAGTTCAAGCGGGTCCGGTTACACCAGTGATGCCATTGAGGCTTTTGCCTGGGGATACTCCCATGGTGCGAGAATATTCTCGAACTCCTGGGGTGCAAGTGGAATTGATACTGCTCTCCGGGATTCAATCAGCAGTATGCCGGATGCCCTGTTTGTCTGTGCAGCAGGTAACAGTGCACTTAATACTGATACAAATCCGCACTCACCTGGTTCATTACCAAATGCGAATATTCTCACCGTGGCAGCAACCGACTCACGCGATGCCCTTGCTTCGTTCTCAAATTACGGAGCAACGACGGTTGATGTTGCAGCACCAGGGGTGAATATTTACAGCACCTATCCGGGGAATCGATATACTACGATGTCCGGAACCTCGATGGCAACACCCCATGTTGCCGGTGTTGCGGGATTGCTCAAGGCTGCGAATCCATCGATGACTATGGATCAGATTAAGACGGCGATCATGAATGGCGTGGATGTAAAGAGCGGGTTATCAGGGAGATGTGTGACCGGGGGCCGGATCAATGCGTATACCAGCGTTCGTGCAGTATCCCAGATCATTCCAAAATTCTATGGGGTGCCGGAAACGGTGGTTTATCCTCTGACTATCAGGTTTTATGATGTATCAGAGGGATTTGTGACATCCCGGACCTGGAACTTTGGTGATGGGAACACCTCCACGGTTCAGAACCCGGTTCATACATTCTATAATCCACAGACCTACACCGTCACATTGCAGGTCAGTAATGCGGCCCAGGGAGTGAGTGCTGTTACGAACGAGGTATCTCCTTAATGATGGTGTTTTATCTACGAAATAGCCATTATTATCACGCAACTTTTTAAACTCGTCTGCTCCAATCCTGAAAACCGGTACACATCAACCTTTTTGTGGCTTATTATCATAGTATTGGAATACAGAGGGGATAGAGGTTCTGGGAACGGAGAAAAACAATGAATTGAGGTCAAATCTCTTCTTTTTGAAAAAATCCTTGTTTTTTAAATTGCGATCCTTTTTTATTTTGCGGTCTATGGTATGGGTTTACTGATTCTGTTTGCCCACTATGATCTTCGCCTTTACTAAAAGATAGGAACCGTATCCATATGGTGTTCCTCTTTTCGTCATATTTAAAAAAAGAGTGATTCAGTTGCCATTAATACGGATATCTGCAGTATTCTGTCCTTCACCTGGTTATTAAGGCCTGGAATGCTGATGAATTACTGGTATTTGTGAAAACCAATGGAGACTCCAAAACTCCTGAATTTAAGGCAAAGGGCAGTTGGTTTTGTGATCTTTTGGAGAGGATGAATGAGGTCCCTTCATACAGGTATCCCTGCTTTGATTAAGTACACAAGAGGGGTTTATTCCAGGTTTGTATGATGAATTACCATATCTTCGGCTGAAAGTTTTCCTGGTTAGTGATGGTTGCACTATCTCCCGTGGCTCGTATGACAAAAAGTCCCTTCTTCTCTGCCATTGCTGCTGTCCCTGCATCTTCGGAGATGAATGCCATCGCCCCATATATTCTTTTATCTGAATATTCCGGCATCCAGTTCTTTGCCTGTTTGAGTTTCTTTAAAAAATCACGAACATCACCTGGTCTTAAGGTTGTCTTCACCTCAATGATTACGATATCTGTGCCATTGATTGCGCTAATATCAAATTCGTAATCTATTCCATCACGCCGTCCCGTTCGTCATCTCAGGGTATCAGTGACTTCTATCCCCCGTTCATTCAGAATTTTAATTACGTCTCCCTCGACCAGGGATTCAACAAGTTTGCCCCATGTGAGGTGAATAATTGCTCAAGTTTGTTGAGTTTTTTATCAGTCTCTTTAAATTTATTATCTGTTTCCTGAAACTTTTCGGTTAATAACCTGTCAGTCTCCTGAAATTTTTCCGTCAGTATTTTATCAGTCTCTTTGAATCTTTTATCCGTCTCCTGAAACATGAGCCATACCTTTTCGAACGAAAGGGGGCCGTCGATTGAATTGGTGTCATCTGGTGGGGGTGACTTTGTCTTTGATGATGCAACCATATCTGGATATATTGTCGGTATAATGCGAAATATCTATTCAAGGTTGGTTTAAGACTTTTGGTATCTACAAATTTTACTCTCGCTCCTTTGAGGTTTACATTCTATTTTGACATAGCCACTTGAAATAGCGAAGAGGCTACTTTTTTCGTAACAATTCAGGTTTTGGAAAGTAATCAAAAGTCGCGAAATATTTTCCCATAGGCTAATATCTTAAAAATATATTCAGTTTTCATCTTTTCTCATAGAAAATTTGAGAGAATTTCGAAAGTATTAAATATTATGGATATCTAATAGATATCTTATGAAGAGGGTTCCATTCAATGTTGCTACAGAGTTGAAAGTAAACAACATTTGTGGGTTTTATAAACGAGAAGTCAAACCCTTTGGAACAAGTGCGAAAGTAGATTGTCCCAAGGAACATTTAGGGAAAACAGTTTATTTGGTTATTTTGGATAATGACGAGCAATAATACTCCCGAAACCAGCAAAGAAAATATTGACAATTTAAGGCAAACTATCCATAAATTACAGAAAGAGCTAGATATTGAACGGAAACGCAGAATTTTAGCAGAAAAGGAGAAAAGCGAGCTGAAAAAAGAGAATAAAGAACTCAAAAAAGAAATTGCAAAAATATTAAATTATGCACCCTTTATCTCAGCATCAAGTAAAACAGCTGAGGCAGGAGGAGTTTCAAGTTCAAAGACCTTTTATCGCCGGAAAGGGCAGTGTGAAGAAAATCGGAAAAGTGGTGGTCAACCCGGGCATGAAGGAAATGGTAGGAGGAGACCTGTTTCCAATTCACCATTTATTCATATTAACTTGGATACCTGTCCTGAATGTGGAACACACTTGAATGAACCAGTTAAAGGGGCGGAACAAACACGTACCATAACAGATATTCCATTTCCAAAGCACATCATTTACGAAATTCATTATTCGAGGTATTGGTGTTCAAAATGCAAGAAATTAGTGCGTGGAGAGTTGCCTTTACCACCAAACCAACAATTCGGACCTGCTGTTGCGGCTTGGATCGCTTATCATAGAATGCTTGGATTAACTATACGGAAAATCCAATCCAGCCTATTAGAAACATACGATATTCAAATAAGTGAAGCTACCATTCTGAAACTGGAAAGGTGGGTTGCAGATACTCTCAAAGAAGACTACGAAAAACTCAAAGATCTGATAGTAAAGGAAAACAATGTCAATGCTGATGAAACAAGTTTCAGAGTGAATGGAGAAAATGGATGGATGGGGTTTTTCACTTCAACACTTGGCTCATATTACAAAGTGGCACCAACTCGTGGACATACGGTTCCCGAAGAAGTTTTAAAAGACTTTAATGGCGTTTTAGGAAGAGATGCATGGAAACTTTATGATGTCATATAGTGTTTAGGGCATCAGTTAGATCTCCTTCATGTTAATCGATGGCTGGAAAGAGCAGAAATAAAGCACAAAATTGAACCAAGAAGTTTGTTGACCTCTGAACCAGCAAAGATTCTAAGAAAAGGCAGACCACCAGAAAAATTCCTTGAGTTTGTTGATGGAGTTCGTTCAATTCTAAAAAAAGCAATAGAATATACAGAAAATGATCCTCCACCATCTTTGGATGAACGGAAAAATGCACATGAAATATTTCAGGCAGAACTTACGGAATTGCTTGAACGAAAATGGATAGATCCAGATATAGTTCGTATTTCCAAAGAACTTCGAAAACGGAAAGATATGTTGCTTACTTTCATGGTCCATGAAGATGTTCCATGGCACAATAATGATGCGGAACGTTCCAAACGTCAGGGGGTACTTCATCGAAAAATTAGCGGGGGCAGAAGAACATGGCTCGGAGCGGATACATTGGGAATATTGCTTAGCCTTTATGAAACTTCGAAGAAAAAAAAGGAGAATTTCATCCATATGGTAGGAAGAAAGTTAGGATTTGAAAGACATGTCGAAATTGGTAATTGCGCAACTTCCTAAAGTTGAGTTGTTACAAAGGATCTTCCGGATTACCTGTTTCGCAGAGGGAACCGTAACTAATTTACCAGATATCTCTCGGTTTTGGTGTCTAATGCGAATGGTGTCATCTCAAAATTATGATTGCCAGTAGATCTCCATGATGGTGCAATGGCTAAGGACTGATCACCAGATTTTCGGCTGAAAACCGTCTCTGTTCACGATACTTGCACTGTCGCCGGTTGCCCTGATGATAAAGAGCCCATTCTTCTCAGCCATTGCCGCTGTTCCTGCATCTTCAGAGATGAATGCAACTGCTCCATATAACTTCTTATCTGCATATTCCGGCATCCAGTTCTTTGCCTGACTGAGTTTTTTGAGGAAATGTCTGATGTCCTCTGGCCGCAGTGTAGTTTTAACCTCTATTATTACTATTTCAGATCCATT
>NZ_JAIWNS010000230.1 GCF_020216685.1 Methanospirillum hungatei
CGAAATAATGACCGGGAAGAGATCTATATCAGGGCTGGTTCAACCTCAAGACTTGCGACCCGTGAACAGCAGGCACGACTGTTTGCTGCCGGAGGAATTCTTCATACTGAACTCCTTCCCGTTCCTGGAACCTCATTCCAGTCCCTTGACCTTACCCGAATCCGGGAATATCTCACTCATATTATCCATGATCCGGAGATTCCTGACAAAGATGAAGACTGGATACGAAGGCTCACCGGACTTGGGATGCTCACGACCGTCTCCGGAGACAGAGTTGTCTGTACCATTGCCGGCATTGTTCTCTTCGGGATACACCCACGGAAATATATGAGGCAGGCAGGAATCCGCCTTATCATATACGAATCAGAAGAGAAGACCTACCAGACATTCGTTGATACCGTACTTGACGGGCCATGTACCGGACGATATATCACAAATGAACACGGAGTCAGAACACTCCAGGACCCAGGTCTCATTGAACGGTTCAGCGAGATGATTATGCCATTTATCTCAACCGGTGCGAGCACAGTCAATGATGAGTTCAGACTGACAAAAGACTGGCAATACCCCTTTGAAGCAATTCGTGAAGTGGTCATCAACGCCCTCTGCCACCGGGACTGGACACGGGCAGTTGATGTCGAAGTAAGCAGATATAGTGACAGGATTGAGATCATCAGCCCTGGTGCTCTTCCAAATTCCATGACCGTAGAGAAGATGATTGCAGGGCAGCGGTCTCCACGAAATCCATTGATAGTGGAAATATTACGTGACTATGGGTATGTTGAGAGCAGGGGGATGGGTGTCAGAACCAAGGTGATTCCGCTGATGAAGATGAATAATAACAGAGAGCCGGTCTTTAAGGCAACTGAGGATTATCTGTGTACAGTCTTATACCGGAAATCAGAATAATCCTCATCACACACGAAAAAAAGTTAATTGGAATAATCTGGTCTTCCAAGTTTTGGCTCAAATGCGAGGTCGGCCTCACTCCTAATGGCATGAGAGAATAAAGCCAGCGGAATATCCATGGCACAGAGTTCCTCACACTGACCACAGTTGACACATGAGTCTGAAATATGGGCAAACCGTCTCATATGGAACATGGGTGACGGGGGCAGTGCACCCTGCTCGACCATGAGTGATTTCGTCTCCTTACCATTCCCTGCGACTGGCATGCAGACCGGACAGTTTTCTATACAGGAGTAGCATTTAATACACCGGGAGGTCTCACCGGCAATTGTATTCCAGAGATCAGCCTTGAGTGCAGTAAAGTCCTTTTTCCGCCATTTCTGACCCAGCTTTACCATGGCACCCTCAACCTTCTTTCTGATCTCAATTCCTTTAGGATCAGCAGGGGTAGTTGCAATGGCACCGGCTTTTACGGCTTTTTGTATAAGTTCTGCTCCCTTATCACTGCAAACCTCAACGAAGGTTGCTTTCCCTGCCTTATCACCGATGACTCCCCAGTTTCCACAGGCAAGATCTGCCTCACGAGGCACTTTATAAAGACACCGACGGCAGTTGGACCGGCGTCCATACCCGCTCTCTTCCAGCTCATCAATGGAGATCCCTTTATGTCCACCTTCATACTCGATGATAAACTGGCCCTTGTCAATCTCCTCCTTGTGAACGGTATTTGGATCAACCTGGTAGACATCACGTATCATAGTCCGGGCCTTGACCGGGGAGACGGTACCACCACAGTTCACCCCGATGAGCAGGAGGTTTGAAAGGTTCACCCCTTTACGTTTTGCCAGTTCATGCAAAGCCATAAGGTCACAGCCTTTAACGGTAACGGCTAGCTTCTTGTCAGGTGAGCCTTTCTGGAACTTCTGGACCACTTTTGCGATCAGGAGTGTCCCGCAGTGTAAAGATCCGGCAGTTCCGACCAGCTCCTTTGGATCGGTGACGACGGTCGGGACTGCATCATAGATATCCTGCCCTTTCTGCACGGCAAGAACCGCATCAACCATCTTGTTGGTAAGGGCATATTTTAAGAGACCGGTAACGGCACCACCGCACTCTGCTTTTTGTGCGATCTGATCCTCAGTCGTCCATGCATAGACCATATCACCAGCCTTAATGGCAGGTTTTGAGTCAAAAAGTCCCATTTATTTCGCCTCCGCAATCTTCTCTATCTTCACCGCACAGGCCTTGGACTCAGGAATTTTTGCAACCGGGTCCAGAGCATTGATAGTCAGGACATTTGCGGCACATTCAGCATAGTGAAACGGGATGAAGACAACCCCAGGCATGATATCCGGTGTTACCCGTGCAGGGATGGTAATCTCTCCCCTCCTTGTTTTTGCTTTTACCTTCTCTTTATCTGCGATGCCCAGTTTCTTTGCATCCTCCGTGTTTATCTCAACCCATCCGGTCGGTTCTTCACGCTCAAGACTTGCAGACCGGCGGGTCATGGTACCGGTATGCCACTGCCAGATGGAACGTCCGGTTGTCAGCACAAACGGGTATTCACTGTCCGGAACTTCCTGAGGCCATTTGAAGGGGATGCCTGTCATGAGACCCTTTCCATCCGGCATACCGAACTTCTCACCATGGAGAATCGGTGTTCCAGGATGATCCTTCGTAGGACATGGCCAGTGAAGTGCTTCAGGCCGGTTCAGACGCTCATAGGTCATCCCGCCATAGGAGGGAGTGAGTGTTGCCATCTCATTAAACACGTCTTCAGAAGTCTTCCATGGGAACTGGGCACCATACCCCATCTTTGCTGCGATTGATGCGATGATCTCCCAGTCACCTTTTGCTTCTCCAGGTGGATTCTGTGCTTTTCGCCACATCTGAACCCTGCGTTCGGTTGAAGTCTGTGTCCCGTCCTTCTCTGCATAGCAGGCAGCCGGAAGAACCACATCAGCAAATTCAGCGGTCTCGTTCAGGAATATATCCTGGACAACGAGGAAATCCAGAGTCTTTAATGCATGCTCGACATGAGTGAGGTCAGGATCTGATATCATCGGATTTTCCCCCATGATATACAGGCACTTTATCTCACCGGGTTTTTCAGTGAGGACATTCATGAGCGTGGTGACTTCATATCCGTTCTCACCCTTTGCAATCCCGTCCGGAAACTTCCAGCCATCTGCAAACTTCTTTTGGGCTGCCTCATCGATGACCTTCTGGTATGCCGTGTAAACCACCGGGAGACATCCCATGTCACAGGCACCCTGCACATTATTCTGTCCACGAAGGGCATTCACACCAGTCCCCGGCCGCCCAAGATTTCCGGTCAGCATCTGCAGGTTGCCACAGGACTTGACATTGTCAACGCCGGTGGTGTGCTGGGTGATACCCATGGAGTAGAGAATTGCACTTGCCCCTGACTTTGCAAACCATTCTGCAGCAGTCTTGATCTTGTCAGCAGGAACACCGGTAATCTTTGAGACGTTCTCAAGGCTGTACTCATCCTTCATGACCTCTTTCTTGAGTTCCTCAAACCCATTGCAGCGGTTTTGAATAAACTCCTTGTTTTCCCAGCCGTTCCGTATGATCTCCTGCATCATACCGTTCAGCAGAGCAACATCGGTACCTGACCTGAACTGGAGATACAGATCAGCCTGTTTTCCGGTGGGCGTGTACCGGGGGTCGGCATAGATGAACTTTGCACCCTTAGCCTTTGCCTGCATAACCCGGTGCCCGATAAGCGGGTGGCATTCAAAGGTGTTTGACCCGATGATGAACACACATCTGGATTCTGCGATATCACCGATCGAGTTTGTCATGGCACCTGATCCAAAAATATTTGCAAGTCCTGCTACGGTGGAAGCATGACACAGACGGGCACAGTGATCAATGTGCTTTGTCTTGAGCACACCCCTGGCAAACTTCATCATGGCGTAGTTGTCTTCGTTTGAGACCCTGGCTGAGGCAAGACAGGCACACTCATCTGGTTTATAAGACTTGAACTTTTCAGCAACAAGTTTGAGTGCTTCATCCCAGGAGGCCTCGACAAATTTTCCATCCTTTTTGATGAGTGGTTTTTTCAGCCGGTCAGGGCTGTTGATAAATTCATATGCATAGGTCCCTTTCGGGCATAATTTTCCTTCATTCACCGGAGAACGCTGATAGGGTGCAACCCCGGTTACCATTCCTTTGTCTACGACCAGATTGAATGAACATCCGGTTCCGCAGTACGGGCAGGTCGTCTGAACATACTTCATAAATTCCCTCTTATGGATGCTGTAAGCTATCACGGCTGCACATACCGTGATAGGAAAGCCCTATCGACCTATATATCCCGAGTTTCCAAAGACCAGTGCCAGGGTTTCATTGATCCCGGTGAAAAACCTGTATAAATTCCGATGAACGGATGACAGATGCGGATATCCGGTTGAAGATGTGCGTGGTTTTGGTGAAGAAAGAGACGGAGATCCGGTTTGTTTTCCATGAGCGATCATTTCGGTTTCCTGCATTCTTTGGAACATATCACGACAAAGCTCGTGGTACTACGTACTGATTGGAGTGAAACAGGCCCTCTTTCCTGTTTCCATGCACATATTCACAGCCACATGCCCCCATGAGAATATGTACACAGATATCCGATCAGGACTGAACTGGAGGCTGACTAATAATATCTATCCCTGATGGATAAGCATTTGCATTTCAATTCTGCCATGCATTACAGAATTAAATGTTTTATTTTGTTTTCAGACAAGAGTAAGCGTGTGAAGATTACAAAAAAGTGGGATGATCTTATGCACTATACCCGGTACCGGGGGCAAGGAGCACTCATGGCAAGGGATATCCCTTTTTGAATATACATAAGCCCCTCTTCCTGGCTCCCGATCTTTCGAAGAGTCATTCCTTTATTATACCAGACTTCTGCATTGTACGGATCAGATTCGAGTGCCTTGTCATACCAGACCAGTGCATCTGCATGGTTTCCCATATGATCCAGGCAATCTGCAACCTTTTGAAATGCCCGCCCATTATTCGGCTCTTTTTCAATAATCTCTTTATACAGCCTGATTGCGATCTCATACTCACCCCTTATCTGACATTCATCAGCAGCACAAAAGACTGATTCAATCAGGGGATCGATTGTCGCATACATTCGCTCAAAAGCTGACTTTCCCTCTGTTGACATGTGTATCCTGTCCTAAAAAACAAAGACCGGGAAAAATACCCCAAGACGCTTATCACACACACAGAAGACTCCCTTTTACCTTTCCTGGTCTTTGGCCTGCAACCAGAATATTCAGATGATACATCTCAGATCCATGTGGCGATTCTCTTGTCCGGTGAAGAATAGACATATGAATTGATTGTTCATCATTTATGGGATAGTACTTGAGGTAATTTCAATTTAGAGAATATATTGATAAGGATATGCCATTCAGATATGCACGTCAGTAATGCCATGCATTACAACAAAAAAAGGGGATTTAAATGGAAGAATAACAATTTCCCCCGGATAAAAGGATATTTACGGGGGAGATCCGGACACGGGATCAGAGCTCAGCGGCGATTTTTTCGATCATGGTCCTGATATCAAGCCAGACAACCAGCCCGCTTTTATCCTTCTCACCGGTTGTTTTTGTCTTCTTCCTGATAACACCAAGAATGTCCCGGTGAGTCTTCTGCGATGATGTATTCTCCTTGTCGATATCTTCATTTCCATAGGTTGTAACAGAGAAGACATCGTCCACGAGGATGCCTATTGGCTTTTCTGTTATCGAACGATCGAGCACGATGATCCGCGATTTTTTCTTCCCTGATGATTCGGTGGTGATATGCATGAGATCTTTGAGATCAATGATGGTGGTTATCATTCCCCGAAGGTCAATGATGCCTTTCAGATAGGGAGGAGTATTGGGGAGCGGAGTAACTTCAGTCTGGGTGATCACCTCCCTGGTATCAAAGAGATCAATTGCAAAGAGTTCATTGCCAAGGATGAACTCAACGACCTGGATGGTCCCTGCCCCCTTCGTCCTGATCCGTGACATTGTCTGAACGGGAGCCTGTATTGCAGGTCCTTCCTCATCAAAGGCTGCCTGGGCCTCAACACTATAGGTTGCCATGATATATCCTCTCCTGATACTTGGTTTATTCATTCATAAACTTACCCCTGTCGGTTGGCATATCAGGAGAACGGACATACCAGAGGAAGGTACATAAATCCTGAAGCAACCGGATTTAAACAATCAGACCGCAAATGAAGCGATCTTACAGGATTATGCAGAGCACTGAGAAAATTCCTTATCATCACAGGACATAAACCTCATCAATTATCCCCCGGACACGAGATATATGCATACCTCCTTACGCACCCCATCAGATATTTTAAAGATACTCCTTGTTGATGACGAGGATGTGGTTCTGCATGCTACCCGTGAGTATCTGAAGACATGTTTCTCTTTTGATGCTGATATCACAGCATCAGGATCCTCCGCCCTTGCCAGACTTTCAGAAAACGAGTACGATGCCATCATTGCCGATTATGAGATGGAATCAATGAGCGGACTGGATCTCCTCAGCGCAATCAGGGAACGCGGGGATGATACACCATTTATTATATTCACCGGAAAGGGGAGGGAGGAGGTTGTAATCGAGGCATTTGAACGCGGTGCCGAGGGGTATGCTCAGAAAGGCGGTGAAATTCGATCCCAGTTTGCAGAACTGGCCCAAAAGGTAAGGGCCGCAGTATTCAGTACACGATCGGCACGGGCAGTTCATGAACAGGATGCAAGACACCGGATACTCTTTGAAACGATGGGGCAGGGAGTGATATACCAGGACAGGGACGGTACAATTATCGAAGCAAACCGGAAACTTCAGCTCCCCTCCAGCATCACCAGGCACGATATCTTAAATTCACTTGGCGGGCTTCTCCTCTTCCTTGATAGTATTCCACGATCAGATCTCCCGCCCATTGTCAGAGAAAACCTCAACCGGATTGAGGCATACGCACTGACGATTCAAAAACAGATCGAATTCACCCATGATTATCAGGTTTTGAGGCATACGCACTGACGATTCAAAAACAGATCGAATTCA
>NZ_JAIWNS010000231.1 GCF_020216685.1 Methanospirillum hungatei
TTTTATATCGATCCCACTGATTCGTGAATGTCAGGAAATACTGATATTGTTCCTCACTCATTCCAGCCTTTTTCATCTCTTCGATGATAGGCTCTATTTTACCAATCTCTGCCAATAATCTCTCATAATCCTGTTCACGTTCTTCAGGAATGGCTATGGATCGAAATACCAGCGATCGGATTGAATGAAGCCCGACCTCCATGTTTCCTACATTCATCAATGGCACTGTCTGTTCAGAATAGAGTTGATCAACATCATCGGTCAGTTTATTTACACTCATTAGACATGTCACAATAATGAACGACATAAGAAGGATTACGAGGATAAAACCTCCAAAAAGTTTTTTCCCTATGTTAATGTTATTTAAGAATGAATTAATGCTCATGATTCACCACATAAATTGTTGAGATTTCTGTAACCGACAGCAATAATGGTTTCTCGAGATGGGAAAATTTGGTAATGGGACTGGGATACAGGTCATCCATAGTTATTACCCTTTATCACGTGAACGATCAACGATAAGCCGGGGATGAGTAAGAATTACCCGGCTGTTTATCAGAATGAGAGGACCTGGAAACACACCGATCAGAAATTCCTTTCCAATACCGCGGATTGTGTCAGGAGGAGGGGTCAGATGAGAAAGGTTTTGCCATGAAACACCATCCACCTGATCGGCAAGGACTGCAAATTCCATCCCCTCTCCTGAAAGAACGATTATTTTATTGTAATCCGAGAGCCCCTTTCTGGGGAGGTCAAAAAAAACACGTAAATCAGTAACTGAAATGACTCTGCCCCGGATACTGATAATCCCCAAAATAAAATCAGGAGTTCCTGGAAGAGAAGTTAAATGCCGAAGTACAGTTACTTCTCTTACATACTCCATGGATATACAATACCGTTCACCATTGAGCATAAAAGAGAGAACTTCAACTCCTTCTCCGGTCTCCTCTTCTTTTGTCAGAGGCTTAGCCAGTATACGGGCACGCTCCAGTAAAATTTCAGAATTGGCACGATTATCCAGGTGTAACGTCTGTTCCATAATGAAATCATCCCCCAAGAAGCATCTGAATCATGTCTTTCATCTTCCGTGCAGGTATTCCCTCCGTCTCTTCGAGGATGATATCTTCATCCTTTGAATCCAGAATATGAATCGCCAGTTCATAATGATGCCTGGCAAGATCAGGTCTGCCGGTTTTCTTATAAATTCCTGCTATAGCAAGATGGGCAGGAAGGTAATCAGGAAATGCATATAAAGACTGTCGAAGTGACTGGAGAGAGTCATTATACAGCCCCTGTTCATCAAGAACAGCTGCTTTTAACAGATATGGCCGGGGATTTAAAACATCTGCAGCAATAAGCCGGTCACTCCAGCCAAGTGCCTTATCATATTCTCCATTCCCTGCATACGCCCTGATCAATATCTCCATCTGCCTGACCCAGTGAGGAGAAGACTGATATCCTGATTGGGAGATCATCTTACCGGCCTCTTCAAGACGGTTCTCGGAGATAAGGCGATCAAATCCCTCATCTTCAGGCTCAAGAAGATAAGTAACTGCCGAAGATTGATCCGAATTATTCTCTTCAGCCGGAAATATGTCACCAGGAAAGTCAGCTATGTCATGAATATCCGGTTTCTGGAAAAGATCTCCTTCGATTACTCTTGTAACCGGTTTTGATTCATCATCATATCTTGTGCCAGATAAGGTGTGAGTAATTTTTTCTGTAGCGCCCGGGATGTTCTGATCAACCTTTTCATGAAGAAAAACAGAACCATGATGAAGCATCCTGATAAACTGACCCTGCACTAATCCAATCTCCTGTGGAGAAACAATGAGATAACCCCCGGTCCGAAGGGAGCGAATAAGATGACCAACTACCTCACCTGACTGCTCTGCTGAAAAATACATAAGGACATTCCTGCACAGGATAAGATCAAGGGATGACGGTCCCACAGCATGATAAAAAGATGTATCATGGATTAAGTTCATCCGTTCAAAACGAACCATGGTCCTGACAGAATCATCAATTTTCATCCGGTTGTCAGGAGTCGGGGAAAAAAATGATCCAACCGGAATGAGTGGATCATCCCTGAAAGACCAGCGGGAATAGATACCTTCCTGTGCACGATTGAGCATCTGCTGGTTGATATCAGTCGCAAGTAAGTAGATATCCCAGTCATCTACATCAACAAGCAGATACCGGAGCAGAATTGCAAGAGAATAGGGCTCTTCCCCGCTACTGCATGCAGCACTCCAGATACGAAGGTATAATTTATGCTCCTGTCTTCGTGACCGGATGAGATCAGGAAGTAATGAATCGCGGAGGTATAGAAAGAGGTTTTTATCCCGAAAAAAGTAGGTCTCTCCAATGGTGATATATTTAACCAGGACTTCAAGAAACCGGACCTGAAATGATGAATCATTCACCTGCTGAACACAGGTTTCGGGGGGAATTTTCAGATCAGTGCACGCAGAAGTGATGTGTCGGCACAGATCATGGGTATGCCGATCATCAAATAAAATCCCGGTGTGAGCCAGGATAAAATCCCTGATAATCCCGACAGCTGCTTCATCCAGAACATCGCTCATAAATTAAGATATTCCCTTAAGGCACTGATTTTCTCCTGATCTTCTATCCCCAGCAGATCTTTCGGATGCGAAATAATTAAAAGACCATCATCGCACCGGTATATACCCATAATGCCTTTCATCCCTGGAGAGAGATTTTCAGGAGAGATGATCTTATCCTCAAGATGATATACCCCGGAGATGGTTTCTGCAATAATCGCCATATGCCGCTCTTCCCTGACGATGATTAAAAAATCCTGAATGTCAGGTTGCTTTTCATCAAGTGAGAGATATCTTCTGAAGGAGAAGACCGGAAGAACATCACCATGATAATTGATAATCCCGACGATGCCACGGGGAGGATCATCCACCGGTGTTATTGCAACCATACGGATGACATGATCCAAAAGGACGGCAGGAACACCGAACCGTACATCCCGGACAGTAAAAACAAGAATATCTGTTGGATCTTCAAAGACTGAAGATTGAGAAAAACCGGGATTACCGACTGTTCCTACCACCGTACATCACAAATTTTGCGATAAGGGATTGCATCTGTATATCACTTCCGGCTCCTTCTGATAACCGGAAATCCGTCTCTCCAAGTGAGTCAATAAGCCGGACCTTCACTCCCTCAGGGAGATCCCGTTTGACCACCGCACGATATAACTGACCAATGAGCTCCTGGGGGGCAATGCCACGGTCATGAAGTAAGGCCTGAAGAGAACTCCCTGCTCCCAGAAAATTACCGGCAAGGCTCAGGTCAATAAGATCATCAATCTCTTCCGGTCGTGCCGTTGCAGTGATTGCAAAGATCATATCCGGGCTGATATCTCGCCCAAGTATCGCTGCACCCTGGAGTGCGTTGATGGCTTTTCGCATATCTCCCTGGGCAACATAAAAAATTGCATCAATAACTTCTTCCGTCACTGTAAGGTTCTGATCAGCGCTAATCCGCTTCACCATTTCTGAAACAGCCTGGCGCCCAAGCGGTCTGAACCGGTAAATTGCACATCTGCTCTGAATAGGATCTATGATCTTTGCCGAATAGTTACAGGAGAGGATAAACCTGCATGTCTGTGCATACGTCTCCATTGTCCGGCGAAGAGCAGATTGTGCATCAGTTGTCAGGGCATCTGCCTCATCAAGGAAGAGTATTTTAAAGGTAGATCCGCCAAACGGTGAAGTCCGGGCAAACTGCTTGATCTGATTTCTGACGACATCGATACCCCGTTCATCAGATGCATTCAGTTCGCGGAAATTCATCTGCCAGTCTTCACCAAAAAATTCACGTGCAAGAGCAACTGCAGCGGTTGTCTTTCCGGTTCCTGCATTTCCGGTAAAGAGCAGATGCGGCATCTCACGCTTCGCCACATAAGAACGAAGCCTTTCAATTATCTCCTGTTGTCCGATGATATCTTCCAAAACCCGCGGCCTGTATTTCTCTATCCAAATGGCGTGTGTCTCTTCCATCTTCCTAATATCCTCCGGACATAAACCAGATTATTGGTACAGGCATCCCTCCTTTGATCAGGAATGATGCCCATTCTTACTCTATATATTACTGATGTTCATCCGATATAGGTTCTTCAGATTGATCTGAAGAAGACCTGCCAATGAGTATATCTGTGCATACCTTATACCCATCCTGTGCTCTGAGATCTTTTGGATCGAGTGCAAGTGTCCGTTCATAACAGATACGTGCTGCTGCCTCTTCACCTGCCAGAAGCAGGACATCGCCTAAATTTCTCCAGCCATCCGGATTCTCAGGATCCAGAGTGGTGACACAGGTCAGACTTATCCGGGCTTTATCATACTCTTCAGCATGGATCTCAGACATCCCTTTCAGAAGAAATGCATCAGACCAGTCAGGATTTAAAGAGGCTGCCTGTGCAGCATTTAGAGCAGATTCAGCATACTGCCCGAGTTCAAATAATACGCGTGCACGGGAAAGCCAGATATCAGCACTATCAGGTATACTGCTCACCGCCTGGGTAAAAAATTCGAGCGCCCGATCAGGGTCTCCTGACTGTTCACAAGCCTGACCTGCAAGGTATGCCAGATGCCCGTCAGCAGGTCTTATATGTAACAGCAGTTCAAACTGCTCCGCAGCCATTTCAAACTCCTTAATCTGGGCAAGGAGTGATGCATACCGAAACAAAATCTGATAATCTGCCGGTTTTTTATCAAGGAGAGCAGACAATAAAGTTCTGGCCTCTTCAAACTGTTCTGAATGCACCAGCAGATCGGCGAGTACCAGTGGGATCTGATATCCATTATGCTGATCCATCCATTCATACAGAATTGTGACAGCCATATCAACCATTGAAAGATGCCAGCCCCATACGCGGGCAAGGGTTGTTATCCAGAAGGAATTGTCGGGATCTTCTCTTCTCTCTTCTTCACAGAATGCCACCAGATCATCCCATCGTTGCAGATGGTATAGTGATCGTGCATACCCTTCAGCAGCGTTTGGATCGCCGGGACGCTCCATCAGAACTGAATCAAAAACAACCAGAGCATCCTCATACCGGTTACATGCCCCAAGGACCCGGCCATACTGGATCAGAATATCTGGTTCATCCGATAATGATACCGCTTTCTCCAGGGATGCAATTGCTTCTTCATGGCGGTCCAGAGTACTGTATACCAGACCGAGGAGCAGATGAGGGAGATGGCTGTCTGCATCAAGTCGGGAAGCCATCCGGAAAAATGATACTGCCATGGAAAGATCATCCTGTGCAAGATAAAGCATCCCTTTTTTCAGCCAGGGGATGACCTGTTCGGGGTCAATTTCTATGAGGCGATTATAACACCAGAGTTCATCCTCCCATCGACCCATCTCCTCATAGAGCCTGGCACAATAAAACAAAGTCTCCGTATTATCCGGATCATTGTCAAGAGATTCACGAAACCATCGTTCGGCCTCTTCAGGTTTATCAAGTTTATAGGATATCAAACCCATGTAGGTCCGGATTTCAGGATTATCAGGATCAAAAACCAGTGCCTCCGTAAATGAATCTGCAGATTTATGATAATACCCCGAGTTATACCACATCTTCCCAAGTTCTATCCTGGGTTCCGGCCGGAGTGGTTCTAATGCAATGCACTTGGTAAAGTATTCTTCTGCTTCATTGAGATCTCCTCTTTTGAGTGCAATTCGTCCAATCTCAAAGCAGACATCAGCTTTCTCCGGGAACCGGGAGTGGAGATTTAAAAACAGGTCCCTGGCTTCATCAAATTTTCCGGACAGGTGGAGAGTGTACCCTTTATTATACCACGCAACAGAATCGTCGGGATCTTCATCGATAATCATCTGAATGCATGAGAGAGCCTTATCAAATTCTTCACATCTGGCATGATAAGCGGCTCTCTGCATTATCAGTTCTTTCTCATTCGTGTGCATACAGGACCTGACATACAGGAATACTCCTGCAGATGATTGTACCTATCAGCACCAGAATAATTGAACTTTCGGAAAAAAAGAATTAGCTGGAGGATTCAGGGGCTTTTTCCCTGACCTCTTCAGTTTCATTTGTTTCGTTCCCAGACTGTGAGGAAGTGACATTTCCGCTTTCCGGATTCTCAATAAGCTCCTTAAGATCAAGGGCATACTGCCATTCCTGATCATAGGAGAGTGCCTTATCAACTGCGGCCCGTGCCTCATCCATCTTATTCAGTTTATAGAGAGCAAATGCCTTCTGTGCCCACAGGTCAGCTTTGGTATCATCAAGAGCTATAGCTGATTCAAATGCCTTCAGAGCTTCTTCAAAGTTCTCCTGGGTGAGTAATGCCAGTCCCTTTGCAAGATATGCACGTGGGCTTGGTTCAATCGCGACTGCCTTATCAAATGCTGCGATCGCCTCTTCAGTCTTGTCAAGTTTTACAAGAGTAGTTCCCAGGTTATAGTAGTACTCTGCAACAGAATCAGAGATCTTTATCGCTTCATGAAAAGCCTTGAGTGCTTCTTCATAGTTTTCAAGCTCATTCAGAACTACACCATAATCATTCCATGCGACCGCATTGGTTGCATTGAGTTCAACGGCCTTTGCAAAGGCTTCTGAAGCTCCCTGATTATCATCATTCTGAACACGTGCCAGTCCAAGGGTATAGTATGCCTTTGAGCGATCATCTTCAGTCATCTGAGATGCATTGAGTGCAGTTGCCTGTTCGAGTGAGTCGGCAGCATCCTGGTAATTTTCAAGTTGATACTGAGTCAGACCTTTCAGGTAATACGGATCAGCAAGATCAGGTCTCAGTTCGATCATCTTGTCAAGTGCCGCTGTCGCTTCATCATATGAACCTTCGTCACTTAACAGACCACCAAGATAGTACCATGCGTCAGCAAGGTTCGGGTTTAACTCAGTTGCAGTTCTGAATTCTGCAATCGCTCCGGATCTGTCGCTCTGATCGATGTACACTTGTCCCTTCCAGTAAT
>NZ_JAIWNS010000232.1 GCF_020216685.1 Methanospirillum hungatei
AACCCAGAAGTCAAGATCAATTACACTCTTTCCAATAACTTCATCCCGTGTATACCCCCAGTGATCCACGAATTGCTTATTCACTTCAAGAAACTGGCCGGTGTTTAGATCACTAATAGCAATGCCTTCTGGTGCGAGATTGAAAATTGTTTTAAATAATCCCTCTTCATCTTCGAAAGTTGCAGGCGTTAGAACATTTTTGGAAATATCAGATATTATCCAGATTCTTCCCAATATTTCATCATTTTTGCCTAGAAGAGGTTTTGTTACCAGCCATTTATCTCCTGTAAGACATGAGAATTTTTGAGAGAACTCAAGAAGCGGATTATCTTTGATCCTCTCTAAAAGTGTTAAAAATAGCTCTGGCTTTATATCCAGGTCAATACATTTTGGCAATAAGTCAATAAGATGATTATTGAGGTACCTATCATCCAGATGGAACATCTCCCTGACTGTTTGATTAAAAAACAATAATGAGGAATTTGGATCGGTTATGACTATGCCATCCGGCAAAGCTTCATATCCGGCAAGGAGCAGATCACAGGTATGCGACAATACAGCCATTTTTCGGTATACTTCATTTTTTTCGTTCGTATATCAGTTTCTTTTTTATGCCACCGTAAAGTGCCCCATCCCGGTTGCTATCCGTTGAATTGCTGTTGTTGCTTCTGAAATTGCCCTGGATATCTGATCTATTGAGGCGGTTACTTCCTCTGTTGCTGCAGCAGAATCCACCGCTTCTTTTGCGGTTTGCCGAACCATGTTTTCAATCTCATTGACACTTGCCGTTATCTCCTGCACTGTTGCAGCCTGTTCTTCTGATGCACTGGCTCCTTCTGCCAGTTGTTCATAAATGATATTTATAGAGGCTACAATCTCATTAAACACTCGTAATGTCTCCCGTACTGCTTCGTTCCCTGATTTCACTTCATCCAGTGATCTTGTCATAGAGTCTGAAACGATCTGTGACTTTTTCTGGAGGTTTCCTATAATAGTGGCAATGTTTTCTGCTGACTTTTGTGACTCCAGTGCAAGTGATTTGACTTCATCAGCTACGACTGCAAATCCCAATCCGGCTTCTCCAGCCCGTGCTGCCTCAATAGCCGCATTCAGAGCGAGAAGACCGGTCTGCTCAGAAATTCCGGTGATAATACCCACTATCTTTCCTATCTCCTCCATCTGGTTATTGATGTCCTGAATATTACTCCCGGTATCTTCAAATGAGAGCATGATATCATTCATACCTCGCTCGGCCTCTCCTGCAAGTTTCAGCCCTTTTTCTGATAACTGCACGGTCTCCATAGCTTTTCCTGATGCTTCCTCTGCAGCGGCGGCAACAGCTCCGACAGCTTTTGAAAGATCATCCATAGCTGATAGTACCTGGGTAATACTACTACTGCTCCTCTCTGCAAGGCCGCTTACCGATGAGGAATTCTGTGCAAGCAGAGTGGTTGTACTGGAAACTTCGGTGGCACTGGCATTGGTCTCTTCCATCAACGCCTGCAAGGTCTCAACCTCCCCCTTCACACCGATAATTGCATCAGAGACACTCATTCCACTGTTATCCAGGGCTATTTTGAATTTTTCAAAGTCCCCTTTTACTTGTGCCTTCGTATCATACCGGGCAGTAAAATTACCGGTTGCAAATTTATTGACAATGTTCATGGCCTCCTGGAGGGGATGAACAAATGCACTAATAAGATCATTAACACTCTGGACCGTGACAAAAAATTCTCCTTCATGTTCCGCGGTATTGATAGTTGCATTGATATTTCCACTCTTTATCTCGTTTGCAACAGCCATAATGGCTTTATTGGCCAGTTTCGATCTCTCAATATTCCTGTTGATCTCATGGGCCTGTTTTTCAAGATTTACTGCCATCGAATCGAATGATGAACCAATGTGTGTTATCTCGTCCTGTCCGGTCAGTGCGATCCGGAATGACAGGTTCCCTGCTCCAACCTCACTCATACCGGTAATAAGCAGATTTATCCTTCGGGTCAGGTTGCGGATGATAAGCCATGAGATGAGCAGGAGAATTATCGCACATAAGAGGGTTATGATAATCGTCACTAGAACGATAAACTGATAACCGGCCTGTGCATCCAGATAATATTGATTGGCACTCTGGGTATTGAGCTCTATGAGCTGAGCTAACCCATCATATGTTTTTTTCCGAATCGGAACCAGAACTTCAGTCCGCAACTTTGTTGATTCTTCAACTTTTCCGGCGAAATTTAGTTCATTGGTCTGCTTGGCAAGATCAAAATATTCTGTTGAAGCCTGTTTGAGATCAGTAAAGACTTTTTTTTCATCCTCGTTCATTGGAATAGATTCATACTTATCCAGTTTTTCTTTGAAAGAGGTTACATAGGGCATTTGATTCGATTCTTCGATTGCACGTTTTTTTGTCTGATCTGGTTCAAGAGTGAGCATGTACCCCCCGACTGCAAAGCTCATCATGTCGGAATATGCTTCGAGAGCCAGAACTGAATGGGCATATTTATTCTGATATAACTCACCCAATTGCGAATTTATCTGCTGGGTGCTGAATATGCCGATGCATCCTACCACAATTATTGCGAAAATTCCTACAACCACGAGGATCAGTAATTTTTTACTTATTGTCAGATCGTCTAAGTGAATCATCGTCAGTGCCTCATAGAGTAGTAAGTCATTACATGATATTTGTAGATTATGTATCAAAATCCGAAATAATAGAGAATTAGAATTGGTTGATAGATAGGTCAGATTTCAATAAAAAATGGTTGACTCTTTTCAATACGAGGTTCTTCGGTTATCTATCTCAATGACCACTATCACGAATTGACCTTTGAGAAATGTAAGAATAGCACGATACTCACCCACCCTGTAGGAATAAAGCGGGTGTTTCTTACTTACTCCCTCAATCTTTTTCAGGTAGGGTTTTGGGATTTTGGGCATTTTCCAGAGTGAGAATTTCATCTTTTATGTGTTTTGCAATATTTACAGGTAGATTTTTCAGGAACTTCTCTGCTTTATTTGAGTAGAGAACAGTATGACTCATCAAATACCTATTTCCTATGAAAATTCCTACGGTTCTCAGAAATACCCCCTTAAAATAATCATTTGATAAATCATAAAATTTCAGGATCTGGTGCTTTAATAAGGATGTCCGCCTTTGCAATTATTTCTAATAGTTGCTCAAATGATACTTCCTTGGGAACCATTACCTAATTCATTGTTGGAACTTTCTTCCTTGGAAACAACGGATCATCATAGTATCGTTGTTTTTTAGGAGATACCAAATAATAATTACTATCTTTCGGGCCAATCCAATGGTGGCTTTCGCTTTTCCAATGAGTTCATTTTTCTTTCGTAGTAAAAGCGTAATGAATTATACCGGCATCTTGCTGCTGCATGAGCAATTTGTGTCAATATCCATCTTGCATGAACCGAACCTCTTTTTCACATCTTTTATTCGATCAAACCGCTCTTGAATTAGCTGGCCCGTACTCCATAAGATTGTTGCAATGACAAATTTATTATTAATATCCAGAATCGCGGATATTTACTCTTGAAATCATAATAGTAGGAAGTGGGCAGATGAATAGCCAGACAGTCCAATTTCCTATCCATGTTCAAAGACACAATTCAGCGGTTGGTTTTTTTACAGGGTGAACCCTAAAATCTTAACAACCTCCTCTGCCCAACCAAAATTTTTCCGGACAATTTAATGCACTACCATTAATTAAGTCTGCTGCGAATCAGTATCGGGGTTTTCCATCTACTTCTCTGCATTATTTGAGAAGAGGAGGGAATACCTCATCAAACTCGCAGTTCTCTGGCCACTATAAAAGAATTATAATCTCTGATCCCTGACTAACATCTGCAATATTCTCATCTCTTTATCCCAAAATGACTTTCATGATTTTAAAATTAATAATAATATCCTCCCCCGCCAGAGGCAATCAAAAACTCTTCAGATTCAGGTATGTATGAACCATTCGGATAAATATCGGTATATTTGACGATTTTCTGATCATTTAGTCCTGAATATGTATAGAATTGGACAATTATAGATTCGTTTTGACTATAAATTACAGGGTCAAACCGCTCAGGATAATCTCCCGTCCAATTCCACTTTGAACTCTTTAATTCGTCAATTAAAGGAACCTCAAAGGATGAACCTCTATCACGATTTGCATCTGCAACCATTTGATCATTGAGAATAATATGGGTTGACCATGTATTTCTGTCAAAAACAGAGGTATGATTTGGTATCATTTTATTCAGGATTGATGTTTCAAGATATGATTCATAACTTTTATCACCTGAAATATAATTTAATATCTCTAAATCTCCAAGGGGAGGAATTTTCTCATAATCATTGGTAAGATACTCCTCCGGAATGGAGGGGTTTTCATCTGCATCAAACACTAGCAAAAATGGGACACCTATCATAAATGTACGATAAAAGTACCCGGATATTATTTTATCAGGAGAGAGATGAAGATGGGGGAGTGCTTCAAGGACTTTTGTGCCATTACATGGATACAAGGACCAGCCTTCCGGAAGGGTCTCACACGATTCTTGCTCTTCTTCTGTTGCATCAAGCGAACAGTTCTCACTTAATATCAAAGACATCAGAGTGTCACATAATAAAATACTATTTACCTTTTCTCTTATTTCCTGCATTTGGGGATAATAATAAACAAATTCTGGCTTTCCCTGATCATTTGGTTCGGATCCGATTTGTAATGCAGGAACTTCATTGATGTTGCCAGAAACGGTTAAGGAAATGAAGAAGTTGCAGAGCAGGAAGAGTAATACTATGATTATTTTTTTCATGAAGAGAGATAATCACGAAAGTAGTTAATAATACACAACGTTAAATCAGTTTCCCGTGATCTACAGCTAAAAAAATCCCCAGAAATCATGAATTACGTACCCTCACTAAAAATTAAAATTAAAAAAATGGATTAACCTAATAAATCTCTCAATAATCCTTCAATCCAATTTTCATTTCCATAATCAGAGATTGAGGTTGGAGCAGGAGAAACATAGGCAGGCTGAGTTTTTCGAACCGGTCCTGTCATCATATCACATACCCAGACATTATCAATAACTGCCCCCCATGCATCTGATCCATCAGGATTTGTAGATTCAAATCGAAGAGTAGAGATCCCATCACTGTCTCCTAACAGGTACTTGTAGGTAATCTTTTTTCTCCATTTCATATCCATATGAGTGGCCTTCCAGGCTGCATTATTGAAATCTTCTCTGCCAACAATTTCATTATCCCAGTAGACAGTTACTTGTTTAATTTTATTGGTATCAGGATTGCCGGCAAGATCAAAAGATAACTCATAGTAATTCCCAGGATTGACTGATATTTGCTGCTCAATGGATCCGGATTCAGACCCTGCAATATCAAGAGACTGGCTCTTCTCAGACGGCTGCCAATAGCTCCTCACGAGGTCCACAGATCCAGAAATGATGTTCCAGGAATCGAGATTATGTCCTTGACTTAAGGTAGTGTACCCACTATTGATTGCCGGCGATTCAAAACCTCCATTTTTCACTAGATTTTTACAGGGAGGAAACTCTTCAGGTGTTTCAGTAACCGGAGGTGGGCGAACCTCGATCCTGATATTATGAGAATAATCCGGACATCCTTCAGGTCCAAGAACAAAGGCGTCCACCCGATAGATACTACCTGGAATCCCATCATACTGAAGCATCAAATGACCATTTTCATCGGTCACATATCCATCCATGTCTTCATATTCATCCATGATCACTTTATTTTTAATAAGATCATGAATTCGCCAGATTCTAAACGATAGAGGGATATATCCCATACGTTCTTTCGTATCTATTCCCTGAGTAGTTACAATTTTTCTTTCATAGAAAAAATTATCCCGGACAAGATATATCTCATGATATGAACCGAATATTTTTTCTTAGTATTCTCTTCATTTTGCTATTTGGACTATCTGCTCAAACCTCATTTGCTGAAGATAGTGCAGATGAATGGTATGAACAGGGGAACGCATACTTTAATGAAAGTAAATATGATGAAGCATTGGAGGCATATGACAAGGCATTACAGCTAAATCAAAACTTTACAAGCGCATGGATAGCAAAAGGAATAACTCATCAGAAATTAGGTGAGGACGAACTCGCTCTGGATACTCTGAAGACTGTAATAGAAATTGATCCTGAAGATGCAAACGGATGGTTTGTTTTTGGTTCTCTCTATTTTGAACTTGGCAAATATTCAGAGGCTGTAGATGCCTTCAGGAATGCCGTACGGATCAAACCAATATATAGTGAAGCGTGGAATTATCTTGGCAACTCTCTTTTCATCCAAGGATTATTTGCAGATGCAGCCGATGCATACCAAAAAACATTAGAGATTGATCCCGAGCATAAAAATGCCAGAGATGGAATAAATATGACACAAGAAGCAATTCATAATCAGGCAAAGGGATGGAAATATATCGGAGATTACCTGTATGGTGAAGGAAAATTCATTGATGCCCTGAATGCCTACAATCAGTCTCTTCTTTATGACCCGACATATACTGCAGTGCAAACAAATCTGAATACAACCATAGGTGCACTACAGGATCCTGAAAAGGCAATGCTCAGTTCTGCAATATTCTCATTGATGTTTGGAGATTATGATTCAGCCCTGAAGGGATATGAAAAAGTCATTCGCATTTACCCGAATTCATCTGATGCCTGGTCTGGGATGGGTATGACACTGCAAAAGATGAAACGATTCGAAGCATCTGAGCATGCATACAGAGAGGCAATAAAACTCGAACCTGAAGATGATAAAATTTGGAAAAATTTGGGAGATTTGTTAATCCTGACGGGGAAATTAAATGAAGCTCGTAGTACTTATGAACAGGCTCTTTCTCTAAATCCGGCAAATATGGAAGTCAGGGAACTACTTGAGCAAAAATTCAATAATACGAGTG
>NZ_JAIWNS010000233.1 GCF_020216685.1 Methanospirillum hungatei
CGGCATCAGGCACTCTTTGAACCGGTCCATGGCAGTGCTCCTGATATAGCCGGGAAGGGCCTTGCAAATCCCATTGCGGCCATCAGGTGTGTATCCCTGCTTCTCAAGTATGTCGGAGAGAAACCCCGTGCCATTGAAGTGGAAAAGGCGATTCAAAAGACCATCGCCGATGGGATCAAGACCCCTGATCTCGGGGGTACTGCAACAACTGAGGAAGTGGGACGGGCAGTCCTTTCACATCTTGCATCATCAAAAAAGGCAGAGGGTCCTGACCTCTGAACCCTTATATCAGCCGGTTAATCTCATCAAAGAGACGTGAAAATCGGTCAATCGTCTCTTCGTCCAGATTCTGGGGAGATTCACAGATCCGGTCGGAGAGCAGTTCTGCAACCCGCCAGCGTTCAAAATGCTCTCCCTGCCTTCGTTCAACAAGGTCTGCTATCTGAAGGGCAATTCCCCGCTCTTCATTTCGTTCGGCCGGGCTTTTTTCTGATATCTGTCCAAGCGGCAGATCTGGATATATATCCTTGACACACCGGTGATAAAACTCTGGAGAGAAGAGATCCTCTATTCCGGCACCCTGACGGTTTACAAACGAACTATAGAGGAGGAGTCCGTTCCCCTCGCGGATATGCATGGACGGGAGTTTTTCAAGCACCCCCTGCGGGATATTGTGTCCGGAAAGGAGGACTGCTGCCGGTTTTTTATGTGCCGTCATCATCAGGGCGAGGGGTAGTAGGTTTGCCGCCCCTCCGGACGGGGTGATTCTGATATCAGGAGAAAGGCCGGTCTTCCCTCTGCTCCTGAGAACATAATTCATGGCCTGCAGCAGCCAGAGGTCATGGGTGTCTTCAACGACCAGCTGCTTTCCGCCGGAGAGGGTTCTTTCTGCTATTCTGGTAGCAAGGGCTGCTTCAAGGGGGAAGAGAGAATCGCGATCTGCAGGCCAGTCAGATACTGATACCTTTGTGGTTCCGTCCTCACCCTCATAGACGGTCCTGACCCGGTCAAGATGATCAAGGTCAATCATGAACGGGGAGTGGGTTGAGAAGAATATCTGGTTCTGATGGGAGATACGTTCAAAGAACCGGGTAGCCTGCTGCTGGGCGGTCGGGTGGAGCTGGAGTCCTGGTTCGTCAAGGAGCAGGATACTGTCCTGGTATGCATCACCTGATTCTACAAGGAATACAAGGTAAAAGGAGAAGAAGTATTGCAGACCTGCACTCCTCTGTTCCAGTTCTATCTCCGAGGGATCCAGGTCATCAGATACCCATACTCTGAAATAATCTCCGTCAATGTCATACCTGAATCGTATCTTTCTCTGTCCCCACCAGTCCTCGAACTTCTTTGTCATGAGGTTTGAGGCCGTTGAGAGGAGGATTGAACGCTCATCGACCTGTCTTCTGATGATCGGGTTGTCATCGACTGCATTCTTGTGGGAGCCGAGACGGTCCAGTTGATCCAGGTCAAGGTTTACATGCCGAAAGAGGCAGTGTGTTGCACGAAGACCGGGGGTATCTGGATGGGACTTAAGCGTTGCAATAAATGTCGGGATATGTATCGCACTCTCAATGACATTGTACTGATCAAAGTAGACAAATTTTGGCAGATGCTCAATCACATACCGGTTTGCAGCCATCAGCCCTTCAAAAATCTCCATCTGCCTGATCAGGCGGTACATCGGTTCGGTAACCGGGTCAAGGATGTCATGCTGCCATGGTTCATTGGCCCTGCTTTTAATCGCATTAATAAGATCTGCAATATGCCGTTTGTGAACCTGTCCGTCAACCGGAATAGCACTTTTTTGCTCTTCGAGAAATGCTAAAAGACCTTCTTTTATACGCCCCAGTTCCTCGCCCTTCCCCTCCGGAGCGATCAGGTTTCGGATATGTTCAATGGCACTTTCAATCGCATAAATCAGGTCAGGAGGGGTGATAAGATCTACGCCGACATCAGGATGATAGGTGATGCTGTATGTCCCGGTATAATGACGGGTGACCTCAACAGATCTGACTTCACTGCATAATTCAGATATCGCAGCGATATCACGCTGTTCATCAGGAGTGAGGACAAACCTGCCCGAGGCGACCGGCCAGTCGGTTCTGGTAATCTCTGCTGCATACCGCTGGCGTGGGAATTCTTTCAGCCCGTCATACCCTTCCCCGTCTGAAGGATTCAGTTTTGAAAGTGCCCGGAATATTGCAGACTTTCCTGATTCGTTCTTTCCAACAAATGTGGTGAGGTTCTGGACCGGAATCCATCCGGTGTCCTCAATAATTTTATAGTTCTGAACCCGGAACTCGGCAAGTTGCATAGGATATCTCTCGATTTGTTATCCTATAAATATAGTATGCTCATACTGCAGAGTCTGACAAAAAGATTGCAGGCAGTGAGGTATCCCCGGACGCCGGATACCCCCCTCTGTAAAGCGTGTATGGTATTCTGATGCTACCGGATCAGATGAAAGAGCCGTGTATCTGCACCCGGTATGAGCACCATACGCTTTCATATCATGCTGTCACTATAAATGGTTTCTCTTTTCTTTCTGAAAAAAGTCAAATGGTGAAAGGGATGACTGTTCTGGATTATCTGCGCTGGAAAGACTGAAAGAGTTCTCCGGTTTTTATCTTCTCCAAAAACAGGTTAAGTTCTAACTGATCCCGGTGAAAATACATATGTGCTGAGATACTGATTGTTTCAAGCCATCCCTGTGAGACTTTTTCCTCGTCGTTCTTTCGTTTCAGGTTAATCTGTTCACAAATAAATTTCTGGAGATGGGCAAGGCCGTATGCGTTCTGCCCCCAGGCTGATAACATGTCATTGCTTCTGAAGACACAGATGAGGTTGAGATGATTATTCTTATCAATGACACACTGCACCAGCTGCAGGCAGGGGGGCTCATCAGCGGCGATATCCTGAACCGGGAACCAGGTAATTGAGATTGCACGACGGCTTTCAGGGTTATGAATAAGCCGGTTTATAATGCTCTCCTGTATCTGGTCAATCCCTCCATATCGTCCGTCACCCTTCCAGATAACCTCCCCGCATGCATCAGCCGGAACATATCCCAGCTTTCTAAAGAGCCCATCGACGGCATTTTTGAACGCCCCAACTTGTTTTCTGACGATTCCCACCTCTGCCTTCGGATAATCACGGAGCCGGTTGCCATAGGTATATACAGCATCTGTCCCGTCGTCACGGCGCGGTGTAATGGTATAGAGGGAAGCCTGGTACTGTTCAGAGAATTTCTCTCCAAAAAGGGATGCCCCTGAACGCATCGGCTCTGCAAAAGGCTCGTCCACGTGTATGCAGATCGGCTCTTCCGGATCCCAGGTATATTCGCCGTCTTCAGTTACCCTTACCTGCCCTTCACATCGCCTGGCAATCTCCCTGATCACCTCTTCGTGGGCCTGTCCGATACTTCGCTTCCTGATTAGGATCATATGAGTTCCTGTGGGATTTCTTAAATCAGGGCTGTTTACCGGCATTCCTGATTATGGCTGCACAAATCCACCAGCTGCCATCAATGTCTGATACAAACCAGGAGTTCCCTGTTGCAGCATCTACATAGAGACCCCCGCCCGTTGTTGCAAGGTCCCGCATCATCCTGACCTGTCCGGCGTCATGGTCATCTGCAATAAACCGGGAACCGACTTCGCCTGGTCGTGTGCTGTCTGCAAGAAGGACGCCGTCGGTATCATATGCGACAATAACCATACCTTCTGCGTTAAACTGCCCGGAGGGATTGGAAAATTCTGCCAGTGCCGCATCCTTCCCTTTCTCGAGTGCAAATGCACGTGCCTCTAAGGCCCGGTTCATCAGTTTCTCCTGCGGGGAAATATCCGGAATTATTGGTACATCGGTCAGGTTTGCACTCGTTGTATTATTCTGTGCAGACTGGTTTTCCTCTGATATTACCCCCCCGGGTACCAGGAGAAGTATGATAAGAAGCAAAAGGACTGCCTGAATCTTCATGTGTGTATGGTTTCGTTCGGTATGGTATCTGGTTTGCGTTTGATTTTTTTGCAAATTTTCATCTCGAAATCCCGGCA
Organism: Methanospirillum hungatei; assembly: GCF_020216685.1. Taxonomy (GTDB): domain Archaea; phylum Halobacteriota; class Methanomicrobia; order Methanomicrobiales; family Methanospirillaceae; genus Methanospirillum; species Methanospirillum hungatei_B. The sequence continues at coordinate 4,053 of NZ_JAIWNS010000233.1, forward strand.
CTCTGGGATCTTTAGGAGATTGAAAAAAGGAATGAGCCGGTTATGACATCTTTTCTATCGCTTTCTCTTTTCCTTCCAGGGCATCACGAAGTCCGGGGTCCAGAATAAGCGCAGTATCATATGACATGACCGCCTCGGCATACCGGCCCAGAGCAGAGAGGGCATCTCCCCGGTTGCTCCATCCCCGTGCATAATCCGGCTCCAGTATGGTTGCTTTATCTGCTGAAGCCAGTGCCTCCTCAAATCGTCCGGCAAGGTTAAGACACCAGGCCCGGTTACTGTATGCCTTCCCATATTCAGGATCCAGCCGTAATGATTCATCAAACATGGCAATGGCCTCCTCATATCTTCCCAGGTAGGTCAGGGCGATTCCCTTGTTGTTCCAGGCCTTTTTATAGGTCGGATCAACAGCGATTGCCGTATCATACTGCTGTATCGCCTCCTCATATCTTCCCAGACTTTTCAGGGTTTTTCCTTTCCCGTTTAAAGCCTCAAGATGTTCAGGGTCGATGGCGAGGGCCTGATCAAGGATGATGAGGGCTTGGTCATACTGGTCCTGATCATAGAGCATATTCCCCTGTGCCGCCAGTTCATCTGCCGGGGATGCATAAGCCGGCCAGAACCCGGACATCATTACCAGAAAGAACAGCACATATACCCATCTCATGATGATACCATACATCTCTGATCTTTAAGAAGTTCATTATCACCTCCTGAGTGTATCGATGTCCGCACCTTGATATGAACCGGTGTCCTACAGTTGTATCAGGTAGATTACAGAGCCGATGATCTCAGTCCTGTACGTTGATGATGACGAATCCTTCTGCGGGTTTTTCAAGTTATACCTGGAGAGGATGGAAGGTTTTTCTGTCACAACCGTACGGTCAGGGTTCAAAGCGCTTGAAATGATCCTGTCCGGTTCGTTTGACATCATCGTCTCTGATTATCATATGCCCGGAATGTCCGGAATGGATCTGTTACGGGCGTACCGTGAGAAAGGGGTGAACATTCCATTTATTCTCTTTACCGGCAAGGGAAGGGAAGAGGTCGTCATTGAGGCGATTAACGAGGGCGCAACTTTTTATCTGCAAAAGGGGGGTGATCCACCTTCTCTCTTTGCCGAACTTGCCCATAAGATACGGCAGGCTGTTCATGCACAAGATGCACAAAAAGCCCTGTTAGAGAGTGAAGAGAAGTTTAGGAGATTATTTGAGACTGCGTTTGACGGGATTCTTCTCCTCTCCGACTTTACCATCGTTGACTGTAATAATCAGGCAGCAGCATTGTTTCATGCTGACAAGAGCGAAATGATCGGGTCTGATTTTATCAGACTGGCACCTGAGCTTCAGCCTGAAGGAAGCAGGACCAAAGATAAGGCAGCGGCTTTATTCCGGACTGCGTTACAGGAAGATGGCGCCTTTGTCACCTGGAAGTTTCTCCGGTTTGACGGATCGGTATTTGATGCCGAGATGAGTGTCAGCAAACTGGAGGTAGGGGAGTCCGTTTATTATCAGGCAATTATCCGGGATATTACCGAACGTATCCAGGCTGAACATGAGCTTGAACAGCGGAATATTGATCTCAGTGCGGCATATGAGGAACTTATCGCATCAGGAGAAGAACTGAAGTTTCGTCTGGAAGAACTCCGCCAGTCCCAGGAGATGCTTCAGGAGAGTAAAAAAAAGTACAAGGATCTTGCCGATCTCCTCCCTGAAGGGATATTTGAGTGCTCTCTGAATGGAAATATCACCTATGTCAACCATCAGGCGTATACCATCTTTGGATTTGAGACTGACCAACCCCTGGATGATAAAAATGTACTGGATTTTATCATTCCAGACGATCGGCAACGGGCGGTTCAGATAGTCCAGGATGTCATGAAAGGTGCTCCTTCCAAGCCGCATGAGTATATGGCAATCAGGTCTGATGGTTCAGCATTTCCAGTAATCATTCATTCCACAGCCGTCATTGAGAACGGGACAGTGACGGGGCTTCGTGGCGTCATCATTGATATCTCTGAGAGAAAAAAGGCTGAAGATGAGATCAGGGAATCAAAACAGCAACTGGCTGATGTTATTGACTTTTTCCCCGATGCAACGGTGGTAATCAACAAACACGGAGAGGTGATATTCTGGAACCGTGCAATGGCAGCTCTGACCGGGATAGTGGCAGAGGAGATGCTCGGAAAAGGAAATTATGCATATTCAGTCCCGTTCTATGGTGAGAGAAGGCCGATTCTGGTCGATCTTGCCTTAAAGCCGGATGAAGTACCAAAGAACAATTATGTCCATCTCCATCGTGAGGGGGATGTCATCATCGGGGAGGCGTATATGAGCAGAGCAGGGAAGGAAGGGATGTACCTGTGGGGGGTAGCTTCTCCGCTACGAAATTCTGATGGTGAGATCGTCGGTGCGATAGAATGTATCAGGGATATAACCACCAGAAAGAAGGCAGAAGAGGACCTGAAAAAGTCCCGCGAGGAGCTTGAGATCCTGGTAACTGAGCGGACCAGTGAATTGATGCAGGTCAATCAGGCTCTTCGTGAGAGTGAAGAACGGTACAGGACGTTGGTTGAACTATCCCCTGATCCCATCTTCGTGCATGATGGAAAACAGATCCTCTATGCAAATCCTGCCGGTATCACGTTATTTGGTGCAGAAAAGGAAGAGGAAGTGGTCGGTCAGGATCCTCTTGTATATGTCCACCCGGATTATATCCC
>NZ_JAIWNS010000234.1 GCF_020216685.1 Methanospirillum hungatei
ACGCTCTTCCGATTATGGGTGGACCGGAAGAAAGCTTCATCGATATTTCATTGAATCTGAACTGGATACAACAATAGAGGTTGAACCAGTCGTAATGCAAGATTTTCCGACGATACGCCGTGCGATGAATTTTGATAATTTTATTGCAGGAGCAGTGCAGAATGGAAAAATGTCACAGATCCAGGCTGATGAACTGATGGATGGTTTTCAAAAGGCTGGAGAAAAGGGGACATTTTTCTTCTCATATATGATATATCGGGTGATAGGGAAAAAGAGGAAATAATCTCAAACAATCAGATTTTTCCCTACTCTTTTGTAGATTTTTTTGACATACCTCACTCAATCACCTTGAAATACTTACATTTCCGATGATCATATCATCAATGATGCATGGAAAAAAACATCACTGGATAGCCTGGCATCCAACGCGGGATACGGTTGTCGCAATGGTTACTGCACTTATTATGATCTGCGGAGGATATTACCTGATGGTTCATCTTCCGGAAGGAATCATGAAACAATCATATTCATTTCTCTTCACCGTCTTTCTGGTTGTCTTCCCGCTCTGGTGGTTATACAAAAACCACCAGGATATCCTTCAGGAAACCGGGATAAAGAAACAGGGGCTCATGCTCAGCCTGTTAATCAGTATCCTGCTCGCTATTTTTTTCCTGTACTTTGTACTTATGCGGTATGGTTCATATGGAGATGCTCTTATCCCTCATTTTCTGACAAACGGACTCATTTTATGGGAACCGTTCTTTCTCTTCGCATGGCTGCAGATTCGGTTTGACAAGGCGTTTGGAATTCTTCCGGGCATTCTGCTCACGGGATGTGTGCTTGGTGCATATCATATCGGAACATACCCGGCTTTAATGATCCTTGTCCTCATGGGATTTGGATGGATATTTGCCGCACTCTTCCGGATAACCATGAATCTTTTCATTATGTGGCCGCTCACCTGGAGTATTTCATCAGCAGAAGGGACACTAAAAGGAGGGTTTTTACTCGGATGGGATGAAGCATGTATGGCCGGGATGGTGTTATGTATACAGATTCTGGTTATACTCTACCTATGGAACAGGCAAAAAACAGAATTGTTATAGGTATCAGAAAATTCTATATCAGAGACACAAGTACCCCTTATCACAAGTCATTTGAGAGATTTTCCTTACTTTTCCGCTTTCTTATCAGGAAAATACCCCAAATGAGGATAATACCTATAGGAAATAATATCGCCCATGATACAAAAAGCAGGATACATGATGTTAATATGAGTGAAATCCCACTCAAATAGAATGCACACCGGCTATCTTTGAGTAATACCATCCCGGCTGCACAACCTCCGACATATGTTAAGATAAATGTTGAATTTGGGAGTTGAATAAGAAATGCCAGAGAGAGAAGACCGGTACTATACATGAGAAATATTACTGAAAAACATCCGGCCAAAAAAATAAGCCCTCCGATGTGGGTATAATATCGCTCTGATAACCGTGCAAGATATGACGGTGCATACCCGGTAACGGCAAGAGAGTAGGAAAGCCGGGATGCTGCTCCAATGTAGGATATGGATGGTGCCAGACAGACAAATAATCCTGTCAGTCCTGTAAGAATCATGCCAAACTGTCCAAATGATCCCTTGATCAGATACACGAGTGAAACATCCGATATTCCCGGTCCATACATCCCGGTTCCAACAACAACATATGCAGTGAGAAGATACAGACTTCCGATAATGACTGAGGCGATGATCGTGCCCCTGACTACATCCCGCTTCGGATCTTCAAACTCTTCGGCAATATGAGTCACGGCTTCCCAACCAATATAACTCCAGAAGAGTAAAGTTGATGCATACCCGATACTCATCCATCCGTTTGGGATGAACGGAGTGAAATGCACCGGGTCCACGGTCCGATAACTCCCGATACATGCACCGACCAGAATACATATGGTCCCAAGAACGACAACAATCTGCACCTGACTGCTGACCCGCATACCGATGTAATTAAGAAATAGTCCCACCAGAATAATTGAGATCGCAATAAGAATTCTGAAAACTTCTAAAACCCCAAACGCAGCAGCAATATATCCGGCCCCGGTTAATGCAAGGATTGGAACACCAATAATTCCCGAAACCAGGAAAAACCATCCGATAAGTGCTCCGAGCTGCTCATTAAAAGCCAGAGTTACAAAATATGAAACTCCCCCGTCATTTGGAAACCGTGCCGAGAGAAAGCCCATGGTAAGTGCCATGGGAAACGCAAGAATAATAATGAAAACCCATGAAAGGAGAGATCCAGGGCCAGCAATCTCTGCAGATAGTCCTGGAAGGATGAGTACTCCACAACCCAGAACTGAACCGACATAGAGCGCAACGATGTGATGAAGGCGAAGAGAGGAACGCTCAGTCGGGTGGATCATAAATGACTGAGATATTGACCTGGTTATACGATAAAGAATCTCATACCTCTCAATTGTATACCGTTTCAGGAACGCCCTAATATTTGGGAAAAGATTACTCTATTATCAAGCGATTGCAACTCTAAACAATATGAACCATAATTGTATTATTTCGGATATATATCTAACATTTTCTCATGAGAATAAAACATTTATTCATTCATCATTACACGAATACTTAAATAATATAAACTGATTATCATCTTTCATCTGTCAGTAAAGACGTAATAAAATACTGTATTTTCGACAGATTTTGTAAAAGATCTCATATATGGGGTGAAATTCTATGAAATATAATTTGAATAAGTATTCAGAAATCCATCTGTTAATCCTGGTTTCTTTATTCATACTATTGAATATCGAAGGAGTTATCGGTGAACCTACCGAGTTGACCGTAAAACCAGAGATTATTTTTGAGACGGGTCTTTCATTTTCAGAATGTTTCAGTACTGGGTGTGCATTATCTAACTGGTATACGTGTGATGATACTGCAATGAAAAATCCCCTTTCCTGGAAACCAGATGTGGAGCCGTACTTTCAAAAAACCTTTGAATTTGTTACTCCCGAAGAAGGATGGATATGGTATGAACTGGAATCTGAAGTTCCTTCTGGTGCAACAAAGCCAATTGAAATTTCCTCCATTGTGTATAAGGATGATAAAGGGGCCTTTGTTGATGGAACTTTTTCTGGCAGAATTACCAAAAATATCATGGGAAAGACTTCTCTTTCTAGTGATAAACCAATAACTGAAGCGAAGGTCATGTACCAGAAGACGAGAGTATATCCCGGGACTTTTGTGGGACCAGCAGAATGGAGAATTACCGTTAAATCTCCCTCAAACTGGGGATGTGGAATGCCCTACTCTCTCACTGCAGTCATCCCAGGCGAGGGGAAACTGACGGTAAAATTTGTACCAAAATCATCATATCTGACAGATACCATAACCCCGACGAGTACTCCGACTCCAGATGTTACCATTACACAGACCCCGACCACGACACCTTGTTTATGTACAGCCTGTTTTTCTGCTATTGCAACATCCAGTCGCGGATCAATGGCATCAGGAGAAGTGCCCCTGACTATTGAGTTTACCGATTGTTCCTATCCTCGCCCGGTGTCATGGATGTGGGATTTTCAGGACGGGAGTTACTCTACTGAACAGAGTACTGTGCACACGTTCACCATTCCAGGAAAATATGAACCAACGCTATCAGTCACCTGTGAAGGTGGATGTACAGATACCATTAGTCAGAGTATAGAGGGATTTACACCGTCAGATACCTCCTGTCCGGTATCTTTTACCTTCACGGTGAATCCAAATAATCCTAAAGAAGTAACTCTGAAACCGATAATTCCCTGTGAAGGAGCTCAGGGTGTGAGGTGGAGATTTGGAGATGGATTTGGAACAGAATATCTATCCACGGTAAGTACTAATTCACACGATCCATATACACGGGAATATGCTGAGTATGGCACGTACACGGTCACTCTTGAAGTGATCTTTTCAACAGAAACGAAGAGTTCAACGCAGACTATTCTCATATCTCCTACACCTGGGACAGGAATTCTACCGGCCGCATCAATATCCGGTCTTCCACCACTCACCTTCACGACAGTATCAAAAATTTCAGATAGTATTGAAACATATTCCGTTGATCCATCGGGCAATATCATAACGATAGATCCAACCCAGGGAACAGTGATACGGATTAAACCGGATGGGACGAAAGATATTCTTGCCAGCGGTATAAATAAACCGCGATTTCCGACCTTGGATCAAGATGGGAATATCTATGTAGGAACGTTTGATGGGACAATCCTGAAAATTACTCCGGATGGGAGTATAACTACGTTTGCTTCAAATATCTGGAGCCCGCAGGGAATGGGATTTGATGCTCAAGGCAATTTGTATGTTGCAAGTGGATATGATGGAAATATTTACACAATCGGTTCAAAGGGGATTATAAGCACCATCAATTCGGGATTTAGTCATCCCTTACATCTCGCAGTCGACCCTGAAGGAGATATCTATATAGCGGAGAGTAGGGGATCTGTAATTACCCGGCTTACTCCTGACGGAGGATATGGAATATTTGCAGACATAGGAAGACCGATAAAGGGAATGGCGAAAACCGGCGATATCCTCTATGTCACCTATGATGATACTATTGCGTCGATTGACAAATTTGGCTCCATAACACCACGTATGAGCGGACTATCAGATCCATCCTGGATATCTATTCGTGATAATATGGTGTATGTCACTTTGGCTGATGGGACTGCCGTCCTCCAATAACCATAATAATTTTTCTCATGAAATTAACAACAGGCATCACATGCTAATCCAATAATACGCTTTAGTAGTACATTTATCTGATATTAGGCAACCATAATCTATTTACCTTCCACGGATAGGTAGTAATAACCGAACGACAGGGGGTACGGTATGTTTCTTGATAACATTCCAATGAAAAAGAAACTGATTGGTGGATTTTTATGCGTCATCTTTTTTGCTATCATCATTGCCCTGGTAGGGTACCTGGCAATGGGTGATATGGCAGAACAGGCGAAAATAATGTATGATGATAATCTCGTTTCTTTAGAACAATTGTTAAATGCCGATAATAGTTTTCTCAATATCAGAATTAACATTTACAAAACAGTATTTGCAAAAGATGAACGTAAAGATAAATTTGCAGAGATTGATGATGAGATTGTTAATATAAAAAGTAAAATAGAAGCATATAAGAGTCAGTCACTATCTTCTGAAGAAGCCGCACTTATCGAAGAATTTGAGAAAAATTGGCCGGTATTTGAAACAAACCTTCGAAAAATTATAGATGATATGAATAATGGAAGGGAAGAAGCGGCATTAGAAGGAATATATAGTAAAAATTTCGCTGTTCCCAGAGATGCAGCCCAGGATGCTCTTGATAATCTGGAAATATATAACAAGGAAAAATCAAAACAGATGAGAGATGATATCGTTAAAACCTACCAGGAATCATCACTCTTGTTTTTTGTTATTGTCCTGCTGACTCTGATTTTTGGAATCGGCCTTGCATTAGTTCTTACCAAAAGTATCACCGGTCCGCTTTCACGGGCAGTCACCATGATTCAGGAGATGAATAAAGGTCATCTGGGAATACGTCTTGATATGATCCGGAAAGATGAGATCGGTCAAATGGCAGAAGCAATGGATTCTTTTGCGAATAATCTTCAAAATGAGCTTATTGGATCTATGCAGAAGATAGCACGGGGAGAAAAGGTATCACATATCCCGATTGTGGATAAGAAAGATGAGATAGGTCCTGCACTCCGTGTTACCGCCAATACCATCAGTAATCTTATTGACGAGACTCAAAAACTGGTTTTTGCAGCAAAGGAGGGAAATCTCTCAGTAAGAGGCGATGAGTCTGGTTTCCAGGGTGGTTACAGGGATATTATCAGAGGGTTTAATGAAACTCTGGAAAACCTGCTTGTTCCAATAAATGAAGCTATGACCCTTTCCAAAGAATATGCAGGAGGAAATTTTTCAGCCCGGTTTTCTGAAGAGATAATCGTGAAAGGAGATTTCATTCCTTTTAAAAATGCCCTGAACACCATTGGAACAGATACCGGCTCATCCATCCTGCATGTCAGACAGGAGGTTGAATCACTTCTTGGTACCATGGAGGAAACAAATGCCAGTTCTGAGGAGATTGCTGCCGGATCAAGAACTCTTGCATTAAATGCAAATCATGTCAGCGATCTTTCTGAAAAATCCCTCCATGGTATAGAACAGATCTTAAGTGCCATGAATGACCTTGCAGCGGCGGTTTCATCTGTTGCAACAGAGACAACAGATGTTGCAGGACTTACGCAGAAAACCAATAATCTCTCGATAGAAGGAACAAAACTGGTTCAGAAAACCGGCGAGGGAATGAAGAATATCAAGGACTCCTTTGAAGAGACAAATCAGGTTGTTCAGGAAATCGATGAACAGATGGGTGAGATAGGCTCTATTGTTGAACTTATCAGTGGCATTGCGGATCAGACAAATCTTCTTGCATTGAATGCAGCAATTGAGGCAGCGAGGGCAGGAGATGCAGGGCTTGGTTTTGCTGTTGTTGCAAATGAAGTAAAAGCTCTTGCAGAAGAATCAAGAGTATCTGCTGAGCGGATTGCAGGTCTTATAACCATCCTGCAGAAAAAGTCGAAGAATGTCACAACCTCCATGAACCGTTCTCTTGAGGATGTAACAACCGGTGATGCGGCTGTGCAGGAGATGATGACCATC
>NZ_JAIWNS010000235.1 GCF_020216685.1 Methanospirillum hungatei
ATCATAAATGTGTTGGTAAAAGAAGGCTAATTTATAGATTTAATATAGGCAGCGCATATGCTAAGTAGTTATAAATCTACAGATTCAGGTCAAGGAGGATGAGGTCTGTATCCGGGTGTTCCTCCAGTCTTTCCAGTGCCTTCTCTGCATCCTCTGCTTCCGAGACCTCATAGCCCTCCATCGTGAGCCGGTTTTTTAAAAATTCCCGAATCGCGGGATCATCATCGACTATCAGGAGCCTGGCATCCGGGGGTACCATGGTACATACCTCTGCGTCCGAGGTGATAATTCTAAAGGATCTCTATGGGTCATTACCGGTGCCGGTCCAGTTCCTCATTACACAGCCGGTCACAGTACCCGATATCTGGATGAGTTCGTGGCACATGCTCCCAGGTACAATGTGAGAACCGGGATGCAAGAACCATAACCTCATCATACAGGGCTTTCAGATGAGGTTTATTGATCCGGTATACTCCGGTTATCTGCCTGATGACGAGCTGACTATCTGAGTACACGTGTATCGCCTCCTTTGTCTCTTCAGCGGCCCTCGTGAGCGCTTTTATAATGGCTGTATATTCTGCGACATTGTTTGTGGTCTGACCAAGAAAGCAGACATGCTCAAAAATCCGGTTGCCATTCTCATCTTTTATCTGATATGAACAGGCAGCAGGACCAGGGTTTCCCCGTGATGCCCCGTCGGTATATATCATCATCATTGAGTATACTGATACCCCAAGGTCCTACTTATAGGAATTGCTATCCGGAGTAAAAGGACATTCACACCAAATGGTTGCACATACTTGATGAGTAATCAGGATTATAGTGTAATGGGAAATTTTTTGCAATAATTCAGAAAATTTGACTTAAACAATGAAGTACAGGGAGTGTACAGGCTTTGGAATCCCTTTGTTTCGCATCATTCCATACCTGAATACGGTCACTGTACCGTACAGGCAGTCCTATGAGTATTTTAGAGCTTGCCCTGATGGGGTTTATTATTGGTCTTACCGGTGCCCTCGCCCCGGGTCCGACGTTGATTGCAACCATCCGGTCTGCCCTTCATGTTGGCTGGACTGGAGGGCCGCGGGTTACTCTTGGCCATGTCATTGCTGAGATGGTCATTGTTGTGCTCATCGCCGCCGGCATCTCATCATTTCCTGACACCCTCCACCCGGCCATTGCAGGAATTGGCGGTTCAGCCCTGATCTTATTTGGGGGATTGACTCTTTTCGGAGCACGTAAAGCAGCAATCTCATCTGATATCAGTATGGAATCCTCATCAGGCCCGGTCCTTGCCGGACTCCTGACCAGTGTGTCAAACCCGTACTTCTGGATATGGTGGTTTTCCGTTGGGAGTGCCCTCCTTATCAGTTCTCTTTCCCAGGGCCCTGCCGGACTTGCAGCATTCATCGCCGGCCACTGGGCAGCAGATCTGGGGTGGTTCACGCTGGTATCAGTCAGCATTCACCGGAGTAGGACGATGCTTGGCAATCGTATGTATCAGGGGATTCTTGTGCTCTGCGGGGTTATACTGGTACTCTTTGGTATCTGGTTTCTGACCCGGGCATTTCTTCCCGCTTTCTGAATCAGGATCAAACCATATATCATATCTACTTGTCAGGATAATCTGTCATATACCAGAATGAACCGATTCCTGCAGGTAGTTATTATCTCGCTGGCAGGTCTGCTTATTTTTGGTGCTCTCTTCACGATTTTCAGCATCTCAATAAAGGAGGATGAGATGCGTCAGGATCTTCTCACCGATACCAGGATTGCGTCAGTGGGAATAATCAGGGACGATCTGTATCAATTAGAGGGAACGATATCTGACCTGAACTCACCTGCATATGGTCGGATAAAAAAATATCTTACTGAGGTGGCGCAAAGCCGCCCTCTTTCCAGGTTTGTGTATCTGCTCTTGAAGAACCCTGATGGAGAACTGGTATTTTTGGCCGACTCTGAACCGGTAACTTCGGATATGTACTCGCACCCGGGTCAGAGATACCCTGAGGCATCCGGATTAATCAGGGATATGTTCATCCATCCGCACGAGAGTGTTGAAGGCCCGCTCTCAGATCGATGGGGGCGATGGATGACCGGCCTTGTGCCGATATATGGCCCGGATGATACTACGGTCCGTGCAGTCCTTGGCATAGACATTGATGCGACATCCTGGGAGAGTGGTGTCTTCAAAGCTGTCCTTATTCCGGTTATCATCACGGCTCTTCTCTGCCTGCTTGCCATCATCCTTTCAATTCTCTGGATGAGAAAGGATAGGGAACGGGAGTTGCTCCGTGATGCCGAAGCGAAGGCCAGGATGCAGGCTGAAGAACTTGCCGTTCAGAACCAGGAGCTCATGCACATCAAAGAAGAACTTGCATTAATGACCTCTGATCTGGAAAGCCGGGTAACTGAAGGGACGGCAGAGATCCGCAAGCTGAATGAGGAACTGAAGGAACGTGCACAAAAGGTTGAATCACTTCTTATCCAGAAGGATCAGTTCATATACCAGCTGGCCCATGATCTCCGGACACCCCTGACTCCCATGGTTGCCATCCTCCCGCTGGTAAAAGAGGCGATAAAGGATCCTGATTCTCAAATTCTGCTTGATATGTTCCAGAAAAGTCTCAGGTACATGGAGCAGATGGTTGAGGATATCATGGATCTTATCAGGCTTAACAGCCATCATACCATTGATGACATTGAGGAGATGAACCTCAAGTCCCTGATAGATGAAGAGATTCAGGCTAATTCATTCATGGCAGATGAGAAAGAGGTGGTATTTTCCAATGAAGTCCCACCGGAGGTCTTCCTTCATCTGTCCAGGGTGTATTCACACCAGCTCTTCCGGAATCTCATAAACAATGCTGTAAAATTTAATGCCTTTAAAGGAACGGTCACCATTCGCTATCATGAAACGCCAACCGGGCATGAGATCTCCATTCAGGACACGGGGATTGGCATTCATCCTGATGATATCCATAGAATATGGGATGAGTTTTTTATATCCGACACCTCCCGTCATGATCCGGAGTCCAAAGGGCTTGGTCTTTCGATAGTCAGGAAGATTGTTGATCTTCATGGTGGCACCATCTCTGTCGAAAGTCCGGGCACAGGAAAAGGTGCCACCTTTACGGTCATGATTCCAAAAAAACGGAATAATCCAAAGATAAATGAGTAAGGAATAGATGATCGAACCGTTCTGGTCCCTTCCTCCAGTGGAAAAGAAGGGGTCATAAAACCATCCGGGCGCGATCAGGTCAGGGGAGGTTATGATCCTCCATAAACCCGTCAATGGTTCGCTTTAAGAATTTCCGGACCTTTTCAGACTCGGTAAATCCCTGATCAAGCCGGTCAACAATTGACGTTATCATCCGCACTCCCCTGAGGACCTGCTCCTCTTGTGGTCCATCCATAAGTCCTGCACTCATGGAGATCAACGTGAGCGGATTTTTGATCTCATCATTTAACGCGGCAAGCTGAGCCATATTCTTGTCTATCTGTGCAACTGCACGTTCCTGATCTGAAAGAAGTTCGAGTTCATGGGTTATGTCGCGTCCGATGCAAAACCTGAGCATGGACTGTTCCATCTCCACAAACCTGATCTGCATATCAAGCGCGATCCGCTTTCCGTCCGGATTGTAGAACCGGAAGATGAACCTGCCTCCTTCAGGTGTTGGATGATTCCAGTGTTCTATCAGGTCTTTACAATCCTCCATATCTGCAGTGCACATGGGAAGCCGGGAAATGGGAAGCCCCACAATCTTTTCTGATGTAAGCCCGGTGAGTTCTTCAAACCTTGGATTACAAACGAGTACTCCTTCTTCGTCTCCGATGATAACCGGGTCAGGGAGAGATTTGAAGAGCGCCTCCCACCGTATGTATACTGCTTTTAGTCGTCTGTTCACCTGGTCGAGTGTTATTTGCAGATTTTCTGATGGAGTAGCATTGTCTTGTTCAGAATTGGTATCCTTCATCATCATGGATTCTTTTTCCTGTCACTGAACTCGTTTATTGGGCATATCCGGAGAGATTGGCTCTGATTCTGGTATACATTTTACTCCGCCTGGACAGTGAATCTGACGTGATCGGGAGGAATTTTCATCTCAAATCTGACTCCCTCACCATAGATACCGTTTTCAACAATCGAAATTCCGGTGATTGCCAGAATCTCCCTGATAAAAAACAGCCCAAGACCGGTATTTTTTCCATAGCCTCGCAGAAATATCTGTTCTTTCTCCGTATCCACAATCCCCTGCCCGTCATCTTCATATATCAACAGGGGCGATTCCCCAGACAGATCTGCATACAATCTGATAGTCGTGACATGATCCCCGTGGCGGAGTGAATTCTCTGCCAGATTATAAAATACCTGATAGATGAGGGCATCCGCATAGACTTCAAGAGATGGAATATCACATACGGCTTTTAGGTCAATTGATACCTGCCGAACGGCCCGTTCAAATAAATCATGAATATTATGCCAGACAGGCTCGTGAATGCCGATCTCCTGGTATGCTTTACTAAAGTCGATCAGTTTTCCAATATCCTGAATGGCGTTCTTCTGATGGGCAAGTATCTCTTTTACCTTCGGATTATCTGTCTCACTCTCGGCAAAGAACCTAAAACCGTCAATAACCGTCACCTTGTTCCTGATATCATGCCTCGTCAGGGAGGAGAGCAGCATCAGTTTATTTGCCAGCTCTGACTGCTTTTTTTCTGCATTTTTTAATTCAGTGATATCTCTGATGGTTTCTATTGCTCCAATCATTGAGCCTTTTGAATCATAGAGCGGTCCGGCAAGCGCCCATTTATATCGAATTTCCCCTTCCTTGCCGTGATAGATGACTTCAGCAGAGTAAATGCCATTCTCTTCATTGACATTTGTGTAATACTGTGAAATATCAAGGTCAGGCCGGATTATCTTATCAATAAGCATGGGTCGGTCTTCACCATATACTGCCTGTGCATGAGACATCTTCCCTGCTCTGATCTCTTCTTCTGATCTTCCTGAGAAGACCCACATAGCCTTGTTCCATGCAAGGACATGTCCGGACATGTCGATTACAAAGGTGGGATCCGGCAGACTATCGAGGATACCGGACAGGAGATTTAATGAATCGGAGAGTGCTTCCTTCTCAAGAGTGAGATTCCATATTTTTATCTGATCAGAGATGTCCTGGACATTTAAAATAAGATAGGGCTCATGATGGTCATCTCTCACAATGGTCAGATCATGTAATGCAGGAAATTCGGAGCCATCCTTTCGAATCCGCATCGCCTCCCCGGTCATATGCCCTCGTTCGGTTGCTATCCGAATCCAGACCGGAATATCCTCCTTATAATCAGGATGAATATATCCGAAAAATCCTCCCTCTATCGCTTCATCCTGGGTACATCCATGAATCCGGGCATATGCTTCATTCACAATATCAGGGGCATGGACAGGTCCGGCCATAATGCCTGCCTGTGTGTTTTTCACAATGTCTGCAAGCCGGTGGATCTCCTCATGCATCCGGGTCTCCATGGTTATATCACGGATTTGAATGAGATTCATGGGAAGATCCTCGAGGACTAACCTGACCAGTCTGATATTGAGGGTACAGGCCCCTTTGCCGGGGATATCTGTACTCATATTCCATTCGTCTTCTTCAGGCTTTTTTCTCTGTAAGATGTATCTTATCATCTCATTTTGTGTAGACCCGGCTGTTTCTCCGATATTTTCATCCCATCCAAACAAGGTGAATGCGGCAGGATTTGCATGGATAACCCTCTCCCCGTTCCAGAGTATGATGGCATCTGACGCATTTGAAAACAGGGTGAAATATCTTTTTTCTGAGATTTCAAGAGATCTGATACTGTCCCGTATGGATTCAACCATCCTGGATACTGCTTCATTAATCCTGTTTATCTCAAGATGTCGCGACGGTCTTATCTGATGATTCAGGTTTCCTCTGGAAATTTCGTCAAGATCTGCAAGCAACATGTCAACCGGTGAGAAGATATACCTGGACAGAAGGTATGCAAGGGCAAAGGCAAGGATGATGGCAATGAAAATCAGAGATATAGCCAATGCAAGCAGAGATCCTTTCTCCTGCTCGTAATGCTGTGTGGAATATACTATCTTTGCGACATGATCAATATACCCGGAAGCAGGACTTTCATTATCACCACTCTCAATAAAAAAGAACCTGGTAAGTGTCTTATTTCTCGCATCAGGAAAGTCCCGGGTTTCATGGGTGGTATATACCTCCTCTGCTATCTCTGCATCGTGCGGATCAGCCGGGACCGGAATTTCGTCCAGCTGACTTGTGATCATGCCGGTGCTCCCGATAAGATCCAAAGCCAGAACCTGTGAATGCTGGTTTAATACCTGGGTAACCAGAGCATGTAAGGAGAGTTCACTCCGCTCTTTTGTATAATCTAGAAGTTACGCGTTTAAATTTTCATGTAAACTTAACTCTGTAATCTCTAACCAGTAGTTGATGAATTATTTTGTTAAAATTGGGCTTAAAA
>NZ_JAIWNS010000236.1 GCF_020216685.1 Methanospirillum hungatei
GGTAGCAGGAGTTACCTGATCGGTATTGATACTATTGATAAACACGGAAGCTCCATCTGGGACAGAATAAATTTTCACCGAAACTTTTTCTGAGTCCGGACTTGGATCATAAAAAGGAGTATAGACCGGAGTAGGAGGGATTGTATGAACAGACTCTTCAGGGACAAGCGAATACCTCACCGTTCGGGAAAGCGTTCTGATATTAACCGTCTTGGTTACATCTTTATACCCGGTTTTCTTAATCTTGAATGTATATTCACCCATGGGTAAATCTGGAATGACAAGTGGTGTTTCTCCAAGAATTGAACCATCATGAACAACGGTTGCACCTACAGGATCGGTAATAATTTTTAATTCTCCGGTCATTGCAGAAACAACGGATATACCCATGAGGAGGATACATCCAATTATGCAAAGCCTCATGCCTATTGTCGTCATAGAATCACACACATGCTCTATTGATAAGTGAGATGATAAATCTGCGGGAGTCGGATATTTATTATCAAAACCGAATATTATGAAATTATCGTTTAAAATTAGCTATTAGATTCAATTTTTAATTTTTTAATTTTTAACAGATAATGAGAGCAAAACAAAACCTGAATCATGAATATAAAAAGAAAATTGACATGCGTGTGGTATCCAAAAATTACCAGTGAATCGGAAAAAACATGAAAATTTTATGCTTTAAAAAAATTAAAATTTTAATTAGATTTATTCAGATACCGGAATTATCTTATCTTTTATCTGATTTTCAACATTGAGATTCATCATCTCTATTACATTATTGACAACACCCTGGGTGTGGGTTCTTAATAACTCATCAGTATTGAAAAACTCCCGATCCTCATTGCTGGAGTATTCTGCCCCATGAGTCCGGTATCCAATCCCAAAAGGAGCCAGAATATATCCAAGCTGCTGAAAGTTCAGGAAGATGTTCAGAGCAGTGGTAATCCCTCCATCCTCATGACCGCAGACCAGAATTCCTACGATTTTCCCATGTGTCAAACCCGGTTTTTGAAGATGATAGAGGTTCTGCATACAGGTTGTCCGGTCAAGGAATGTCTTCAGCCTTGCAGACATGCTGTTCCAGTTAATGGGTGAAGCAATTATTACCGCTTTTGTTTTTGCCAGCATCTCATGAAATACATGCATGTCATCATCCTTATTCCGACAAGGATAATCACATGACTGGGCCCTGACCGCATAACAGCACCAGCAATGATCGATAGTATATTCGTTCAGGTTAAACCGCCGGTACGAGATGTTTCGTTCCTTTAGGACCTCCTCTGCAATATCGGTCATTACACCGGTATTCCCGGCCCGGTGAGAACTTCCGTTGATGAGGAGGACGTCAAATTCCTCGACCGGACAGGTGACCGGCTTTTCATGCTGCGGAATAAATTCACCACTTGGACTATGACAATGAGGGCATCCTTTCGGTGGTTTCTCACCGGTGAACAGAAAACCGCAAACGGTACATTTCCAGGATATTTTTTTGGTTTTTGGTGTTTCGTTATCAGATGTATCAGTCATAGTACTTCTTGATTACACTATCATGAAAGAAGTATTTGAATACTTTTTATTTTACCTGGGATTTCATCAGGAGGGTGAGAAAGGAGTAAGGTACGTTCTGACGTGTAGTAAATTGAAAAGATGGATATGACATTTAAAAATCGAATATTGCTCTGATAATCAATTTATTGTGAATGAATGTATCTCGATGCTCTATAATGATAAGGGTGCATTGTGAAAATTCAGAATATAGTCGGAAAAAATATCTATTATCTCACACTATAACTTAGATATGGACACATCTGTCAGGATAGTAATTGAACGACAGAATCCCTGGTGGCAGAAGGAGACATTTCCAACAGGGATTCCCCGGTTATCACGATACCCTGACTTGGTTTCTATCTTCCTTTACGTGAAGTACTGATTCTTCTTGGAGCCAGGAGGACCGGAAAGTCTACTCTGTTATATCAGATAATAGCGGAAATGATACAAAAGACGGTCCCACCTCAATCAATATTATACCTGAACCTGGATGAGCCGATTCTCAATGCACATGCACAAGAAGGGTTTCTGATGGACATTTACATGAATAATGATATAAAGGATTGGGATAAAATTTATAATTCCAATAAATATTTTATATCAAATATGAAAGGGGGGCCTCATAAAAAATGATATGGAAATCAAGAATATGTCTTATGTCTACAAAAAATAAGGAAAAATTCTCATTGAATTTTTAAAAACAAAAAAGATAGCATCCGCGGTAATGACATGCAATTTAAAAGAGGTATTACCTATACATTCTTAACAAATTCTAATTTTCGTGCTATATTATCCCCAGGCGGTTTTATTTTTGATGTAAATGATTCATCCCTTTTTCCGGAAAATTATTTTGAAATTTTAGGGATAATAAATTCGATGATTGTATATTATTTATTAAAAATATTAAACCCTAGAATGGCTTTTCAGGTCGGTTATCTTTCTCGTCTCCCTATTCCTAAGATAAATTTAAATTCTCTAAATTCCCGCGTTAACACCGCCATCACCCTCGCAAAAGTCGATTCAGCAGAAGACGAGACCACGTACGACTTCACCGCTCCCCCATTCGCCCCCACCCTCTCCGGAATGGCAGATCTTGTCAAATCCCGCCATGACCATCTCTGGGAAATCGAAACCAAGATAGACGACAAAGTATATCGGCTCTATGGCATCACGGACGAGGACCGGGCAGACATCGAGGCTGAAGTAGGGGAACCACCGGCACTTCCAACTCCGACACCCGAAGATCTGGTCAATCACTGGATTGGGTATGCCATTAGGATCATCATGGGTCGGTTCATCCCCGGAGAGGAAGGAGCACTTGGGTCTGGAATCGTAGATGGAAATCACATCTTCTCCCCGGAAACAGAGAAGAAACTTCGGGAGTTTACCGATCTCGATGCAGTTACCATTCTTGAAGACGGCCATCCGGATGACCTGGAAGCAAAAGTCCTTACTGCTCTGATCCTGATGCTCGGGGAAGAAACGACAAACAAAATTCTAGGAATTCTCGGTGGAGACATGGCAACCGGAGCAGCAACTATCCGATTCCTCCTGAAAGATTACTGGAAGAATCATCTTCAGTGGTACCTGAAGCGTCCAATCTACTGGCTCATCCAGTCACCAAAGAAAGAGTACAGTTGTTATGTCTGCCATGAGCGGATGACCGTTGATTCACTCTTATTGATTCAGTCGGCCCTGTATCTCGGAGGATGAATTAACGCACTTCGGTCCAGGATTGGAGAGTTGATGGAGGCTATTTTGACTGCTGAAGGTCATGAGCGGAACAGACTTGAGAAGGAGCGGGAGAAGCTGGAGAAGGCCCTTGTGGACTGTGAGGAACTGGATTCGAGTATCACGAAGATCATCCAGCAGACCGACGAGACTGGGAAGACGATTGGAGGGAAGCTGGAATTCTACGACGGCGTGATTCTCAATATGGCACCGTTCAGGGAATTATTCCCGCCGTGGAAGGCTGAACCGGCGAAGTTCTGGAAAGAGCTGGAAGAGGGGAAGTACGACTGGTCGTATACAGCGATCCGGTACTGGCCGGAGCAGGTTCGTGCCGCTTGTAAGAAGAATAAGAGCTATACCATTGCACATGGATTGGAAGAGGAGTATGAGGGATGAACCCTGAAAATGATACCTCCAGACTATCTTTTATCATTGCTCTCAGTATAGTCCGTATAAAATTAGGATGTCTAAAGGTAGCCATAGTATTCACAGAAGGATTAGTCAGATTTCTTATAATTATCGCAAGAATACAAGTTTCGATAACCAGTTTCTTAAAGAAGGATAGATGAACATTATCTAAAAGTGAAAGAAGATGAGAAAGTTACCAGTTACACGGCAATGTGATAATGGCCGGAGCCGGTCAGGGCCGCACACACGCGAAATAAGCGCTACGCCATCGCTCATAGATTGGAAGAGGAGTATGAGGGATGACCCTATGCCACATGAAACCTCATCTACCAGAAAGACATAGAGATAGCATTATGGAGAGTATAGCATGACCAAAGATATCGTATTGACCATCCCGTCATCTCTCGCACAGGAGATGAAACTCCCACCTGACACCATTCAGGAAGAACTTATGAGTGAACTGGCAGTCAGCCTCTATCACCGGAGGATAATTACCGCTGCACAGGCTTGCAGACTCGCAGGACTTGAACGATTCCAATTTGAAGAAATCCTTTGGAAACGACAGATACCAGTACATTACTCAGAAGAAGACCTTGATAAAGATATCAAATATGCAACTGGTAATCTCTGATTCATCGACGCTTATCCACCTGTCAGCAGTGAATCGGTTCGGACTTATCAGGGAGTGTTTTTCTTCAATACACATACCACGAGCAGTGTACCAGGAAGTAGTTCTCAGTGGAAAACGAAGATCAGGATCCGAAGAAGTAATTCAGGCAATACATGATGGAGTAATTACCGTCCATGAAGTGAAAAACACCCCCCTGATCATAAGTTTATGTCATGAAATTCATCGCGGAGAGGCTGAGGTCATCGCCCTTGCTCTTGAATGTGATAATCCCATTCTCCTCCTCGATGACTTTGATGCAAGGCACGTAGCAGAACGATTCGGTCTTTCGTACACCGGAATTATTGGCATTCTCATAAAAGCCAGAATTGAAAAAAAAATACTTTCACTTAAATTTGAGTTAGAACAATTACGAACCATAGGTAGATTCTGGATATCAGATCAGGTCATGCAGAAAGCACTCACAGCCGTTGGAGAAAAATGACTCTTCCAATCTCCTCAACTGATCAACCTTCCTCACCGAACTAAAATCCCATATACGGAAGGCTCAACTCAAAGCCGCTGTCTCGGTAAACCGTGAGTTAATTCTCCTCTACTGGAAGATTGGAAAAGATATTCTCATCAACCAGGAGAAACCCGACTGGGGAGCCAAAGTCATCGACCAGTTACCTTGGATCTCCGTTCAGAATTCCCGGATAAGAAAGGATTCTCGGTCAGAAACCTGAAATACATGCAGGTATTTGCAGCTGCATACCCTGACCTTGAATGTGTGCAAGAGGTAAAGGAAAATATACCATGATGTTATGATCAAAAGAATTTTCAGAGAAAGGATTGGAGTTTTTGAGCATACTGAATCAAAATTTATTTGGTACAGGCAACGTTCAGAAACGATGGGATAAATGAGAGAGATCACTGCGGCACCTTGGCAAAAGCCGCAACCTAAACGATACTCTCACCTTAAAATTTTCAGAAATTTAGTAGGTTCTAATCTTCGGATCCATAGGCTGAATGAGGGTTAGGTACTATTGGTTATCGTTAAAAAATCAGGAAAAACTTGTAATTCTTCCTCTTTTCTCTAATGGCCATTTGAAGTTTCAATGATTTTTGTTTAGACCGCTAATGTGGCACATTTGCGGATCCTATTAGTGAATAGAGTGAGAGAGGCATCTCAATGGTTATGTATAAAACATACTTGGTCTTACTTATGCTGGAAAAATTATCTCGCAGGATCTGGATCTATCTCCAAAGCTGTCTTACATGAATAACGATTTATAATAATCTCATTGATCATCACGAAACAAACAATCATCCATGAAAAAGATGAAGAGAGAGAATTCGTTATGGCATGACTGAAGGTTCCAGACTGCGTGACTGAAGGAGTAACTTTCGATATTTTTTGGTCACATTCTATCTATGAGAAGAGACAACATAGGAATATGGATACTCTAGTTCAAATATATCAGGACGGTGAATGGTATATCGCCATAGATCTTGCAACAAAAGTAGCAGATCAGGGAAAAACGAGAGAAGAAGCAATATCTCGATTGAAAATCGGACTGAAAGAACATTATGAAACTCTTCTAGAAATTCTTGAAAAAGACAAAAAATTAGAGATAATCACCGTAGAGGTTCCAAATAGTGGCAACTCTTCCAGTCCTCTCATCGCATAAAGTGATAAAGGCTCTGAATAGAGCAGGGTTTATTGTAAAAAGACAATCAGGAAGTCATATTCATTTGTGGCATGACGAAAGAAGGACACTTGTAACCGTCCCATATCACGAAGAACTTGCTCCAGACACATTGATTTCAATAATAAAACAATCAAAGATGGATAAAGATGAATTTCTCACATACATCGAATAGATCTTCACGTTATCCCTACCACTCATTGTTCACCCATCACACTCCTTTCATTCACAGTAGATTTGCATCAGCTGGTGTTTGTACAATTTTTAAAAAACTATAGTCACAGTAGTCAACAATCAGATACATTTCTTAATTTTTTCATAGGAAATTTTCTATTAAAACCCTTATGAGGCTTCGCCTCAAGCCTGACGAATGAAAAACTGATAACGTTCAGGCCCCTATTTAATTTGGTGGTGCAGGTTGGTAT
>NZ_JAIWNS010000237.1 GCF_020216685.1 Methanospirillum hungatei
GATGAGTTCTCCTGCTGCATCGGTCTTCATCCGGTACTGTTCGTCTACCGGGGCCACTCGCATCTCAATATCCATCATCCCACATGCCTTCTCAAAGGAGAAATGTGCCGATGCGGGGACGATGATATTTGGCTCCTTCACATTTTTTGTCTTTTTACAAAATCTGAGCACCTGAATATTTGACTCAGTCCCCCCGGACGTTGTGCATCCACCGGCAGAAGGCTCATGGTAGAGATCTGCAAACCACCGGATCAGCCGGTCCTCAAGGGAGGCCGTACCTGGAAATAACCCGGGATCTCCAAGGTTCGTCTCCATAAAGAGGTTATGTGCCTGCACGGCTACCGGATGGGGTGTTGTACACATGGAGGAGAGGATATGCGAATAAGAATAGTCCTCATTCCGCTTCGCCTGTAAAAAACAAAAAAGTTCGTCGGCTGAGAGCCCTTCAGCATCCATATGGTCTTCTCGCCGCATCAAGGATGATCCGCTGCTCGGTCCGTGCAACGGTCTCGCGGATCTTTGCAATTGCATCGATATTGGATGAGACGCTCGTGATGCCGTGTTCGACAAGCCAGGTGACCATGTCAGGTTCACTTCCTGCCTGCCCGCAGATTGAGACTTCTACTCCTCCTTTCCGGCAGGCCTGGATCGCCTGATCAATCAGGGCAAGGACTGCAGGGTGTTTTGGCCAGTACATATCGGTGACATTCTCATTGTTGCGGTCAATGGCGATGGTGTACTGGATCAGGTCATTGGTCCCGAAGGAAGCAAATTTTATTCCGGCCTTGATGAAATCCTCAACCAGGACTGCACTTGCCGGAATCTCGATCATGATACCAAGATCCACATTCTCAACATCGACCCCTGCCTGTCTGAAGAGTTCTTTTGCCTGAATGAATTCGCGTGGATGGGAGACCATCGGGAACATGATACCAAGGTTATCATATCCAAGATCCCACAGCCGTTTGAAGGTATCAATCTGAAGTCTGAACTGTGCCGGGCTTTGAAGATCCCTGCGGATACCTCGCCATCCAAGCATGGGGTTGTGTTCTATTGGTTCATTCTCCCCGCCCTGCATGTTTCTGAATTCATCGGTAGGTGCATCAAGGGTCCTGACCCATACCGGTTTTCCGGGGAATGCATCAAGGACGACCTTGATTCCGTTCATCAGTTCTGTAATGAACTCCTCTTCCCGATGGTTCTGGATGTACCAGTTGGGGGTTTTATTGAGGCCAAGGATAAGATGTTCAATTCTGAGAAGTCCGACTCCGTCAGCACCGGTTGCGGCGGCACGCTGGGCTGCTTCAGGCATTGAGACATTGACCTTGACGGATGTTGCCGTAATGATCTTGGCTGGTGCAGAGGCGATCTGGACCTTCGCAGTTCCTGCGTCAGGAGTCTGCTGGGCGATTACCCCGTCATAGATGAGGCCTTTCTCACCATCAACGGTAATGACCTGTCCGTCGGTAAGGGTCTTTGTAGCTTTGCGTGTTCCAACGACTGCCGGTGTTCCGAGTTCACGGGAGACGATGGCTGCATGACAGGTCATTCCTCCCTCATCAGTGACAATGGCTGCAACTTTACGCATCGCCGGGACCATATCCGGATTAGTCATCCGGGTGACCATGATGTCACCTTCTTTTACCTTTCCGATATCTTTGACATCCTCAATGATGATAACCGGGCCACTGGCAATACCTGGAGATGCGCCCTGACCCTGAAGGACAACCTTATCAGCAGAACCTGCTTTTGTTTCTTTCTTCATGCCTGTTGCACCTTTGATGGTTGTTATGGGCCGGGACTGAAGGATGTATATCTTATCCCCCACAATCGCCCATTCCATGTCCTGAGGAACCCCGTAATGCTCTTCAGAGACAATTCCATAGGTTGCAAGTCTTTTTACCTCATCATCAGAGAGGATCTGCTGTTCCTGCCGTGACTTCTCCACGTTCCTCGTGATGGTTCCATATGTACCATCAGCGACGATCTCGATCATTTTTGGAGAGATGAGCCGGTCAGTTGTCCGCTCAAGTCTCCGATCATAGACGTAATTGTCTGGTGATACTGCTCCTGATACAACGGCTTCTCCAAGACCCCAGGATCCTTCGATGATGGCAAATGGTTCACCAGTCACCGGGTGGGAGGTGAACATCACTCCTGCTTTCTCTGAAGGAATCAGTTGTTGTACTACCACTGCAATATTCACAGAATGGTGATCAAACCCCTGCTTTGCCCGATAATAAATTGCACGGGCACCATAGAGTGAGGCCCAGCATTCATGGATTCCTTTCAGAAGGTGTTCAATCCCTTTGATGTTCAGGATCGTCTCCTGCTGCCCGGCAAAACTTGCATCAGGAAGATCCTCTGCAGTCGCGCTCGACCGGGCAGCTACGATATCACCTGTCCTGGAGAGTTTTTCATATGCGATCCCTATCTCGCTCTTGAGGTCTTCCGGCATCTTTGCCTGAAGGACCAGATCCTTGGCCTTTTGTGCCGCAGATTCAAGCGCATCATTATCATCCACATTCAGCGATTCCAGAATTTTATAGAGTGGCTCTTCAAGCCCTGTCTGGACTAAAAATCGTCTGAATGCCTGGCTGGTAACGACAAAAGCAGGGGGAACAGGAAGCCCGATAGAGGCCATTTCCCCAAGTGAGGCACCTTTTCCGCCAACTGATGGAATATCCTCTTTACGGATCTCCTCAAGCCAAAGAATATCTGGAACTCCCGTCATGAAGACTAACCTGTGAGTATGTATTCCGTTTGACTTGTAATAGAGGTTTTTCAAAGGATGCCTCTCTAGGCCCATGACTGGACAGAATCTGCACCGGTATCAGCATGTGAAATAGATATCTATATATGGTTGTGTCTACCACCTTATAGAGCACAATCCCGCCTTAACTCAGACTGGTAGAGTGCGCGGCTGTAGACTGATTTGCCGTTTGAGGCAAGAGCGCAGCTACCGCGATGTCCCCGGTTCAAATCCGGGAGGCGGGATATGCCCAGCCCAGATAGTGTAGTGGCCTATCATGTCGGCCTGTCACGCCGACGACTCGGATTCGAATTCCGATCTGGGCGTCATCTTTTTCCGGCAATCTTCTATAGTATTCATTCCAATACCTATGAAGATAATTCCGGTGCCGTCCATGAATACGAAAATTCCTGTGTTAATCAGTATCTGTCTGGTGTTATTACTCATTTTTCCTGCATCGGCAGATATCCTTCCGAACGGGACCAATACCACGAACAGGCAGATTCCTTCAGAGACCTATCTTGAAGTGATTGGTTCAATGTCCTCTCACCAGGAGTATCAGCTTGAGACCAGCAGCCATGGAGGTCATGAGGGTGGTTTTCTCTATGATGGTGAGCGGGTATCATCCGTGGTTTATAAGAGTGATATGGCAACCAACGGGGGATATCTTGCGCAGAGCAAGGGTCTGAAGATCGACGAGGGTCCACAACAGAAAGGGGCCTTTAATGTTGATTCAAAGATAGTCTCCACCTACCTGACCGATCCGGAGGTTGGGAGTAAGATGGCTGCTTCTGACTCACTTGAGATGTTCAACTCGGGTAATTACACCAAAGTAAACAGATCTGTCCGAAATCCGCTTGTTGCCGAAATCATTGGTGATTATGTCGGAGGGTTCAATAGTTATTACAAAGGTGCATCTGCTGTTGACATGACCAGCGGTCAGATTGCGACCATGGCCCGGGCCCGCTCTGTTGGAACAGACAACACTATCCCGGCAGAACTTCGGTATCTTATCGGCATTCATCCTGACATGTCATCCGGTATCCCCTATGCAGCCGGAACAGCAAGTACCGAGTTTGCAATGACCAATGAGGAAGGGGCACCAACAAATACGACCGACCTTGCATCCACCAAGAAGATGAATGACAAAACAACGGTTGACGGTCAGATATTCACCTTTGGAAAATCCTTTACCGTTACGTCGGGTCTCTCCCCGACATAATACCTTCTGGCAGGAAACATATTAGAACACGCTGACAAACCTGTGGGCGTGAATATTATGACGCAGATTCGCGTTTTCATCTTCGTAATACTTTTCATTCTCACCACTCCGGTTCTCATAACTGCAGATTCGTATAGTGTATCACCTGCTTTTGATGACCATGTGAGCGGATCGACGAGACTGGTAAACATGCAGTCATTTGCGATGGAATCAAATCTGAAGATTCGTGCGGTCGGCGAAGACGGTGTTCCGGCCGGTGTTGAATATATGGTAAGTATAGCTCCTGTCAATGGCACAGATGCTGCAATCGGTACGGTGATCACCGACTTCAGAGGTTCAATCCTAGAAGGGCGGGGAACAAATGTGAATACATCGGCAACGAATGAATGGCGTGATCGTGCCATGGTAAGTGGGGCAATTGTAAACTTTATGAAGTCCTTTACCTATACCTCAGGAATAAAACTATGACATCAGCCAGGTGGAGATACCTTCTTGGGTTTTTTATTATTCTGATAGTACTGTGCACGATGGTGCAGGCAGCATACACGTTAAAACCATCCATGCTTCCTTCTCCACCCGGTTTTACCCGTGGTTGTCACCCATCGTATGATGAGTTTGTTGTATCAACGCTTGCTGCGGATTTTACCTCCGACCGGACAGAAGGGGATGCGCCACTCAGAGTACGGTTTTATGATATCAGCTATGGATTTGCAGATGCCCGACTCTGGGACTTTGGTGACGGGAATACATCGACTGAGAAAAACCCCGTTCATACCTATCGTGAACCGGGGAAATATGATGTGTCGCTGACCTTGTATTCAAATTACTCATATGAAACCCCGATGGATGAGTATCTGAATACCAGCAGGGGTCAGCTGACCGATTTCATGTGGGGAAGTACTGATCGTGAACTGGATTACATCACCGTCCATGAACGGGGATCCGGCGTCAGACAGGAAGTTCCTGAAGGGTGGCGCCCGGAGCCGCGGAACCGTGTGGAGATGCCCTCCGGAGCGGACGGTGCAATCGGCAGTGCTTCATTTAAAGCAAATGAAATAACCCTCTATAACAGTTCCCGGGGGTATCTGACCGAGCGTGGATATAAAGAAACCCTTGATATTAACGGGGCATATTATCTGGTGAAAAGTGTCCCCTACAATACCGGATTTTAACTTTTTTACCTGATTTGAATGTCGAATTATAATACTCTGAAATTTCTGAAGTGTATACTATTTACTACACTTATTACCGGATATCTTCTGTTCGCTGGATGTATAGAGGATAAACCGATTGATGTTACAAATATCTCAACAAATCTTACGCTCCTGGCAGAGGATAAAGAACAGAATGGAAGTGCCATGGAGGCTTTATCCCTCTATGATGCGGCAATCAGACTGAATTCATCTGATGCAAGCCTCTGGCTGAAGACTGCAGATCTTTTAGTCAATGAATCAATGAACGCCGAGGCAATTATCGGGTATTCTCATGTTCTGACTCTGGACTCTGAAAACAGCTCGGCACTCATCAGGAGAGGTGCAGCCTATGTCAGGGATGGAGATCTGATGAGTGCTCTGGCTGATTTAAAGAATGCAACGGCTTTTCATCCCCGGAACGCACATGCTCATGCAGGTCTTGGAGATATTTACTCTGCACTGAATGAACCAGAGCAGGCACTCCGGGAATATGGGATTGCCATTAACCTGAGTCCAAAAAATTACGAGTTTCATGTGAAAAAGGCCGAACTTTTGTATGACTTAGGGCGATATAATGAAGCCGCGAAAGAGTATGACAATGCCTTAAAGCTCAATCTGAAAGATGCCAGATCATGGAAGCGTCTTGGTGAGATGCTCCGGTTGTCAAACCGTCTGGAAGAGGCAGCGGTTGCCTATAAGCAACTCAATACCCTGATTCCTGATAATCCTGATAATCTGTTTATTGAGGCCGAACTCCTTGAGAAAACCAAAAAATACAAAGAGTCACGGGAAATTTATGCGCAATTGGTCAAAGAAGATCCAAAGAATGTTGATCTCCTCGTGGCATTAGCCAGGGTTCAGAATGTTCTTATGGAGTTTGATGAATCAGCAGCCATTTCACGCAGTGCCCTTATGGTAAACCAGAGTAATGCCGATGTATGGGCAAATCTTGGGTTTTCATATGCCAACCTGAAGAAATTTGATGCATCCTTTGATGCGTTCAATCAATCATTGAAGATTCAGCCGAATGATCCTATTACCATTACCAATGTCGGATTTTTACTGATGCAGTCCGGACGGTACCAGGAAGCCCTGTACCGGTTTGAAAATGCTACCTTGATTGATCCTGATGATCCGGCA
>NZ_JAIWNS010000238.1 GCF_020216685.1 Methanospirillum hungatei
GAAACATGAGTAAAAAAGTAAGGATGCTGATTCCAACTAAAAGAAGTGGGATTTGAAGAACTCTCCGGCTAATATATCCAAGGAGAGCCTGATCCATGAGTATTTAACTCCTTATATCCCACTCTTCAATATTCCACCATAATTCTCCGTTAATTCCACCCATAGATCCATGTGGACCCATCCGGGGAACTAATCCAGTAAGTTTGTCACTCACTGCAAAGACGTAGTTTGAGAAGAGAATCTGCGGAGTTGGCTGATCTTCGGAGAGAATCTTCTGATACTGACCATAGATCTTCTTTCGCTCCTCCCTATCAGAGGTGGTTCGCCCCTGTTCTAACAGCCGGTCAACTTCTGGATTATTATATCCAGCCGGATTATTCCAACCATTACCGATGTATGAACTATGATAGATCTGGTAATTGTTATTGTCAGGATCAAAGGGTGAACCAAAAGCCATAATCACCGCATTATTATGGAAAACATTCTGATTTAACTCATCCCAGTTGGCTTTGGATGTTGGGATCGCCCTGATACCGATCTTTTCAAGATCAGATGCAACAGCAACCGCTAAATCTTTCCTTTCCTCTGATGTTGCAACATATAAAAGTTCAAATTCTAATTTTACACCCTCTTTTTCTCTTATACCATCTTTTCCTGGTTTCCACCCGGCATCATCAAGAAGCTTTTTAGCTTTTTCTACATCCTGGTTAAACTCTATTGCAGGATTATACACCCAGCTCTCTTTCCGATATGGTCCATAGGCAGGCACTGCATGACCAGCGAAGATCGTATCAACCATAAGTTGTTTGTTTAAAGCATAGGCAATAGCCTGGTGAACGGCAGTATCCTTGAACTGGGGAAGAATATAGGGAAGATTAATGCCATACCAGTTTGCTGACGGGTTTGAAATGATTTTTACTCCTGCCTGACCTTCAAGTGCCTTTGAAGATTTGGGGAGTATCTTAATTGCCTGGACATCACCGCTTTTCAGAAGGTTAATTCGTGAATTCTCATCTGGAAGGATGATATACCGAACTGTCTCAATCTTTGGTTTATCTCCAAAGTAATTAGGATTTGCTTTGAAGATGATCTCCTCTCCCTTATTCCAACTGTCAAAAACATAAGGCCCGGTTCCAACAGGCTTTTGCCAGAATTCAGTTGAACTCAGATCCTGCCCGGCAAGGATATGTTTTGGCAGAATGGGAAGTGCAAGCCATTCCATAAAGGGGACACTTGCCTCCTTGAGTGTGAACTTAACGGTATTTTTATCGACCACATCAACTGAAGAGATTATACTGTATTCGCCCGAAGTTGGAAAGATTGCCACATTTTCACCGCTGGTCATGAGATCATACGTGAACTTGACGTCATCAGCGGTGAATTCAGTCCCATCATGCCATTTTACACCATCTCTCAGATGAAAGATGATAGTCGTAGGATCCGGCTGTTCCCATGAACTTGCAAGATCTCCTATCATCTCAAGGTTGTTATCTGACTTGATAAGTCCATTAAAAACCTTAATTACATCATAAAAGACTGCATTACCTGCAGAACGGATTGGATTTAAATCCGTTGGTTCTTCACTCAGCCCAATTACCACGGTCTTCCCATCCGCATATACCAGACCGCACGTTCCGATAAGGAGGAGAACGAGAAATACTCCTGCAATAATTTTTTTTATCATACTAACTACCAAAATGTAAAATTACTTATCCCATTAACCTATTTCACACCATGTACGAGATAATAAGGCATCTGATACCCTATCCGGTTTGAAAGAGGCATGTACTTCCTCTGAATGGTCATAATTTCATCCAGGGAATGCAGGGTGACATTATGGAATCCTGCACGTTCTACATATTTCACTGCTTCGAAGGCCTCCATCCCTTTCGGATGAGGGAGGTTATCGATCAGTTCATCCGGATAATATGACTTGAACGGGTTTCTGCGTTCAGAAATAAGAATCCCAAGTTTCGAGAGGAACCTTCGGGATTTACCAGAGAGTGATTCAGGGAACCAGAGTCCATCGATAACTGCTATCATCCCATGGGGTTTCAGGACCCGGTTCCACTCTCTCAGCGCTTTTTCAGGATCCGGTAACGTCCAGAGCAGGTGGCGGTTTATAACCAAGTCAAATGATTCATCATCATATGAGAGAGATTCTGCATCGTCAATTGAAAACGAAATAGAGTAGCCTTTTTTCCTGGCTTTATCCTCTGCTCTCTTCAGCATGTTCTCAGAGAGATCGATTGCATGAACCGAATGCCCCATCTCTGCAAGAAGAAGACTCATCTCACCGGTTCCACAACCAATGTCAAGGACCGTGATCGGGGTATCAGAGGTAAACTGTTTAAACAGATTTACCCATGCTGTATGCTCCTCTTCTGACTGGACTCCATGGGCATGTTGCATGTCGTACCACTCTGCAGACTCATCCCATGCAGATTGGATCATTTCTTTGATACCAGACGGATCAGGAGCCATAATAATTGTATGATTAGATAAGTTATGAATATTTTTAATTATGTATGAAATATTGTAAAAAATTACCGACGGATGTTGTTTCTTATCATATTGGGGAAAAAATAGATTGTCCCATTTTTGACCTCAGAATCAGGATGTGTTTCGGTCTTGCAGATCCTGAATACGACCATCATGAATCTGAATAACCCGATCACACAGGGTTTTGACCAGATCTTCATCATGAGATATAAAGAGAATGCTAAGAGTATGCTCCTGTTTCCATCGCTTCAATATTTCAATAATCTGAGCCTGAACTGATACATCAAGTGATGCTGTCGGCTCATCAGCCACCAAAAACTCAGGTTCCAGAATCAGAATTCTTGCCAGAACAATACGCTGATTCTGCCCCCCACTGAGTTGATATGGATATCTGCCCAAGTATTCTTCAGTGAGCCCGATATAGGATACCATGGATCGAATCTTTTCATCCCTCTCTTTCGGGGATAACTCCGTATACAATAGGAGAGGTTCTTCAATTATCTGATAGATCCGCATCTTCGGATTTAACGAACTTTCAGGATCCTGAAAGATTATCTGCATATCCCTTCGCAGTGGTCGCATCTCCTTCCTGCTTACATGGGTGATATCCCGACCCTTGTAGCTGATTCTCCCTGAAGTCGGGTCGATTAATCTGAGTACAAGCCTTCCGATTGTTGTCTTTCCACTTCCGGACTCACCAATAAGACCAAGAGTCTCCCCTGTATGAAGCGTGAATGAGACATCATGGACTGCAACTTTAACTTCCCTTTTAAATAACCCGGAATGATATACCTTGGTCAGGTTCTTCACTTCAATTAATGGCAATGACATCTGTTCTTCCTGTGATGAGAATGACCACTTGAGAGATCGGGATGATTCGTTCTGCATTTGGCGCAGGCATCAGGGCATCGTGGGTGAAACCTGCATCCGGAGGGGAGATCAATGAGTGAAGGACTACTTCCAGGAATAGCCTTGCACCCGTTTTTTGGATGAGCCTTTATGAATGCTATCGTATACGGATGCAGGGGATCAGAGAGTATCTCATCACAGGGGCCATCCTCAACAATCTCACCGTCATACATAACGAGGATCCGGTCACATAACTCTGAGGCAGCAGCCAGATCATGGGTGATCATGATCATGGAACTTCTCTCTGCAGTATCTGAGAGGAGACTTAGTATCTCCTTCTTATTCCCCTTATCAAGGGCTTTTGTCGGTTCATCTGCAATGATCAGATCTGGCTCACTTGCAATACCAATAGCTATCATCACCCTCTGCTTCATTCCGCCACTTAGTTCATGAGGATACCGATTCATGATATATTCAGGATCCTGAAAGTTTACTTCTTTGAGCAGGCGTAACGTCTCTTTCCTGGATTCCTGAGCTGAAAGATTCTTTCCTTTCCGGACTGCTTCCTCAATCTGCCCGCCGACTCGCATGAGCGGATTTAATGAGACACTTGGATTCTGAAGAATAAATGAGATTTCACTCCCCCGGATATTCTGCATGTGACTCTCCGGAACGGTCATGAGATCCTTTCCTTTATATGATACCTTTCCAGAGATTGAAGTGTTATGAGGAAGCAGACGAACAACAGACATGCCAAATACCGTTTTTCCGCAACCAGTCTCACCAATCAGGCCAACTTTTTCTCTTTTCCGAAGGGATATATCAATAGAATCAACAGCCTTTACAATCCCTTCTGGTGTTCTGAATGAAGTTTTTAAATTGGATACCTGAAGCATGATGAATATGTAATTATTGTATTTCGTAATACATAATGTTAATTAAATTATGGCAAACAGATGAATGTTTCTCATCACATGGTAATACGAAATGAATGAGAGAACCAACACTTCTTTGAATCAGTATGAGTTTTTATAGACTAATGAAATCCAAATGATGTCAGGGAAAAAAGGGAGATCTATCATATCTCCTGTGCAGTTATGAGAGAAGCATACAACCCATCATGCTGTAACAATTCATGGTGAGAACCCTGTTCAATAATTTCTCCCTGGTTTAGCACGAGGATCGTATCTGCGTGAACCACCGTGCTAAGCCGGTGTGCTATCATAAATACCGTTCTTCCCTTCATCAATTCCCGAATGGTATCCCGGATCATCAGTTCTGTCCCGGTATCGAGGTTACTGGTTGCCTCATCCATTATAAGGGCCGGAGCATTTTTCAGAATTGCCCTGGCTATAGCAACTCTTTGTCGCTCTCCTCCGGAAAGACGAATCCCCCGTTCTCCGACAATCGTTTCGTATCCATCCGGAAGTCCCCGTATGAAATCATGTATCCTGGCAAACTTTACTGTCTGCTCTACCTCCTGATCGGTTGCATCAGTTTTTCCCACCCGGATATTTTCCCTGATAGATGTATTGAACAGAAAGATATCCGGGGTAACAATGGATATGGTTTTCCGCAGATCTGAAAGACGGAGATCCCGGATATCCTGCCCATCAAGCCTGACAATCCCATTTTCTGGATCCCAAAACCGAATGAGAAGATGGGTCAGAGTTCTCTTTCCCGCTCCTGTCATTCCAAAAAATTGCAGCCGTCGTACCTGAAGGGATCGAGAATGAAACTAATTATAATTATCCGGAACACGGATTGAAAAAAGGGAAGAGGATTTATGGGAGAAATTTCTTCACACGGAAATCGGAGAAGAACCCTTAAAAATTCTGGATGTAGGGACCGGAACTGGCTCTATCTCACTTATTCTTTCTAAATTAGGTCATGAAGTAATAGTGATCGATCTTTCTCCGGGAATGTTTTCTGATAATAGCGATTAACCCCATGTTGGGATATTAGAGTATTTAAATCACATATATACCCTGCAACAAAAATAAGGGGTTATGCACTATCCTCTTCTGTCTGTGAAAGAAAATCAGGCGAACGCGGTCTTAAACTGGATCTTCATTTCGGTGATGCAGAAACTTTACTTTTCCCTGACAATAGTTTTGATGTGATTACGCGCAGATAGGTATTATGGACTCTTCTGTAACCCGAAATTGCCATCAATAGATGGAAACGGGTAGTTAAACCCGGAGGCAGAATCATGGCTTTTGATATGAAAACTCATGATTTTAATAATGTCTCCATGATGAATAAATTCGGGCAATATGTCTCCAAAAAATAATTTCCATTTAGGACGGACGAAAGCCGGATAGTTACACACCTAAAAAGGAAATTACAGATTCCTTCCCGTCATTATACCGCCATCCGGATTGTTTTGATAACCAGTTAAATCCTCACCTCCCGAAAACCTTTAGGCGCATAGACTTAATGCAGTCAAAATTTCTCTATTTTTCTTACTGACTTCAGATTGAATGATCTCTCCCTGAGATAGTACAAAAAGTTTGATCTTTTCAAGTTCGAGAAGTAGTTTTTCGACAGAATACTGTTTTGAAAGGCCCGTTTCCTTCAAAATCATTTGTAATCTCATTCTAATGATAAGGGCTATAAAAACCATGAATAAATAACCCCTCACAGAGTCTTCTCTTCTTGCATTAAGAGGTAAAGTGTCCAAATCATTTTTCATTCTTAAGAAACACTTCTCAACTGCATCTCTCTCACGATAAAGGGTGAGACAGGAAAGCCAGTCTAATTCGCCGTTGTAAAAAAGAATAAATCGTCCTAGGCGATTTATTCTTTGAGTAACTGCTTTCTGTCTTATTGAAACCTCGAATGTTCCGTCTGTAAATTTCCATTTCAGGTAACGTGCAAACCCTTTCGCGATTTCATTCACCACTACTTCTGGTCTTTTCCAACTTTGTGGTCTTGCTTTCTTCAATTTATCAGCCGCGTCGAATAAT